>JANQSX010000250.1 GCA_028279085.1 Bdellovibrionales bacterium | reverse complement strand
GTGAGTCGAGTTTGGTTTAGTTGTGAAAAAACCATGTCGATAATTGCTTTTCTTTGTGATCCTCGGTATATCCGTTGGAATAGGGTGTTTTTTCCTGTTCATTAATGGGAAAAAGAATGGATCATCAGAAAGAAGGTGAGCAAGTGAATATAAAAAAATTCTTTATAAAAAAAGTTTATTCTTTTTTTAGTGATTCATCTATAATCGCTATTGCCTTGCTTATTCTTTTGTTTCGTTGGGCTGTGTATGAGCCTTATGTTATTCCTTCCGGCAGTATGATTCCCTCTTTACTTATACATGATCATATTATTGTAAGTAAATTTTCTTATGGGACACGTGTACCTTTTACCAAAAAGTGGCTTTGGCATAGAGGAATCCCTCAAAGAGGAGATGTCGTAGTGTTTCGTCCGTTGAATGTAAAAGAAGGTATGAATTTTATGGTTAAAAGAGTTGTTGGTTTGCCAGGAGATAAAATTTATATTGATGACAAAAAGCAATTATGGGTTAATGGTGAAGTAGTTCAAAGAACTTTTCTGGACAACCCGGGAGACGGGGAAACATTTTATAAAATAACAGAAGAGGATTTAGGAGCCAGCTTTGAGGATTATCGTTTTTATTCGGAAACTGAAAAAAACGGACGTACTTATCGTGTTATTTTAGAGGAAGGATATAATAATTCCGTATTTTTACAAACTGATTTTACAGTGCCGGAAAATTCTATTTTTTTAATGGGAGATAATAGAGATAACTCTCATGATTCTCGCTATTGGGGCCCTTTGCCAGTAAGTCACATTATGGGAAAAGTGGTTTTGATATGGCTGAGTTGTGACAAAACTTTTTTTAATTTGCCACTTTTATGTCATCCTGATAAACTAAGAAAAGCCCGTCTATTTAAGAAAATCTAAGGAGAAAATAACTTTGAATAATAATAATCGTGGTGATGTAAAGAATCTTTCCCTCTTAGGTATTGACGATTTGAGCCAGGAAAATTTGCATTTTCTACTTAAGACAGCTGCCTTCTTTAAAAAAGAATTTTATAAAGAAGGTCGGATTATTCACTGTATCAACCATGAACAAACAAGAGGTTTAGTTGTTCAACTTTTGTTCGCTGAACCTAGTACGCGGACACGTGCTAGTTTTGAAGTGGCTTGTGGAAAATTAGGTATTGCCGCGACCTCTTTATGGAATCTCCATTTTTCCAGTATGGCTAAAGGAGAAACTTTGGAGGATACTCTGCAATGTCTGATTGCCTTAAAGCCTAATATAATTGTGCTTCGTTGTGGAGAGTTTAAAGGAGCTGAATCTTTTCTGCGTTCCAGTCCTGTCCCTGTTATCAATGCCGGATTGGGTGCAAAAGAACATCCCACTCAAGCTTTGGTGGATGCTTTTACTATTCAGGAAAAGAGGGGAAAAGTGGAAGGGGAGAAAGTTTTGATTGTGGGTGATGTTTTGCACTCACGTGTAGCTAATTCCAATTTAAAATTATTAACACGATTGGGTGCTAAGTTAGGAATGTGTACCCCTGAGGAATTAAGCCCTGTTGATAAGCAGGCATGGAAGGATGTTGTTCGTTTTGAGTCTTTGGAAACAGGAATTAAGTGGGCGGATGTTATAATGTGTTTAAGAGTGCAAAGGGAAAGACATTCTCTTCGTAACATTGGTTTTTCTATGGCTGAATATAGGGATAAGTATCGAATTGGTCAGGAGGAGATGGAAATTTTTCGTTCAGATGGGGTATTATTACACCCCGGGCCTGCTGTGAGAGGTGTGGAAATTGCTAATCAGGCTCTAAATGATCCTCGTTGTCATATTGTCAATCAGGTGGAAAATGGTTCTCATGTTCGCTCCGCCATTATTACCTTGATGCTAAATCTGGAGATAAAATCACAATGAGTCCGGCTGAACCATCTCCACAGCTGGAAACTGGCTTTCTGGTTTTGGAAACAGGTGAAGTTTTTAGAGGAAAATTTCTGGGTGGTAAGGAATGTGCCGGAGAGGTTGTATTTAATACTTCTCATAGTGGTTATGAGGAAATGGCCACAGATCCTTCCTATTTTAATCAAATTTTAGTTATGACAGCTCCCATGCAAGGTAATTATGGGGAGGATGATATTTTTTGGGAGTCTTCCCGTGTTCATATTCAAGCTTTTGTTTGTATGGAAATACAAAACTCTCAAAGAGATGCCTATTGGAAGGATAAATTGATCTCTTATGGTGTTCCTGTTTTATCAGAAGTGGATACTCGTGCTTTGACCTTATGTTTAAGGAAAAAAGGAACCTTATGGGGGGCTGTTGTAAGAGAAAATCATTGGCAGAAGGCACAGAGAAGAGCTTCTCATTTTATTGTGGCCGGACAAAGAATGGAAAAAGATTGGTCTTTTATGGTGGCGGAAAAAAAGCCTAGAGAGATCAAAGGAGATAAAGCTAAAGGTCCACGGGTAGCTGTGATGGATTTTGGGTGTAAGC
>JANQSX010000230.1 GCA_028279085.1 Bdellovibrionales bacterium | reverse complement strand
TAAGTAAATCTTCCCAATTTTCTTTTTCACACACATCTACTATATTTAAAGCATTATCCCTTAGTTGATTTAATCCATGTAAAAGAGGCTTATCTTTTTTTTCAATGACCTTTTTTAAAATCTCCCAGTTATTGTTACCGGAGTGATGGGGTTTTCCTGTATCCACCAATAAAAGATGATCTGTAAAAAAAGATATCGGTGCTTTTTTTCTCTTCCAGTGAGGACCGAAAGGAGTGCATTCAATAATATAAATAAAGTTAGGTTCAGCTTCTAAAGCAGGGATATAATCTTGAATACCTGCTGGTGCATGTAAAAGAGACGTTTCTATATCCCTACAAAGCATCAACAATTGATGTTTTGTCATTTGCTTTTTAAATATAGAAGAAAAACACTTTGCTAAATTCACACAAAGACTGGAACTGCCTCCTAAACCGGCGCCGATTGGGGATTCCGATTTTAAACAAATGGAAATGTTATTTATTTTATCATTTAGATGTTCCTTCCAATATTCCAAATGTTTTTGGAATAGATTGAGTTCTGCCCTTGACTCTTTCCGTACACTATTCCAATCAATAAAAGATTCTTTATAAACACCTGATAGAGAAGAAACTTCAATAACTATTTTTTTCTCTTTATTTTTAAAATCCTTATGGCTATTTGAGTTTAACTTAAAAGAAGCGGAAGTAAAAACAGGGATAGAAAAATTAACTACAAAACAATCTTGTATGAGAGCATGGACAGGCCATATATCCAAGAATCCTCCGGCCAGATCCACTCTCATTGGAATTTTATTTTCTATTTTCATTATTTTCTTTTTAATGAGTAAAAATAATTCTCTATTGGTTTTAATCTATTTGTAATAAATCACGGGAAAAAATAAACTTCAAATCATCAAAGCGAATGGTCATTATTTCTTTTCCGGCACTACTTTTTACATAAATCATCTTAATCTTCTCATCTCCGGAATGTTTATTTTTTTTATCGGCTGCCCTCTCAAATGGATCACTAAATTCCAAATTCAAAAGTATATTCTTCTCTTTATTTTTTAAGATTAATTGTGCTGTCTTTGTAAAACTCTTTTCAGAGTCAAAGTATTCTCTTGCAAAAAGCGTTCTTATTCTATTTAAAATATTATGCAATTCTGATTCTTTTAATTTCTTTTGAGCTTCTTTCTCTTTGTCCTTGTCTGTAGGTTCTTCTTTTTTATCTTCTTTCTGTTTTTGATCCTTCTCATTCTTTATAACAACACTTTTTGGCATTATTTTATCCATAATTTCTTTATTGATTTCACCATGAAGCAGCTTCCATTTTTTTTCTTCTTTTTCAGCTTCAACTTCCAAGCCATATCCTTTTAGTTCTACAAAATGCACATGATCTTTTTTAAATTGAAAAGGGTGACGATGATCTCTAATTTTTTTGTTTGTTAGAAGTAAATTATCCATTTGTTCTTTATTAAGAGCAAAGATGTATTGTCTAGTGGATGGCAATACATAAAATTTACCTTTAATCTCCGGGCTGATTTTTACAGACCACTTTTTATTATCTTCAAATTCCAATTGTAATTCTATAGCAGGGTTATGAAGATAAAACTCCTCCCTGTATTTTTTTGTATCAGGGTAAGTATCTCTTTCAAAATTGATATTGGAAAAGGAGGACCAATAAGATTCTAAATCAGATTGAGATAGTGGAAAAACAGGATTTTTATCTTTCCATTCCCATTTATTATTCTCCCAATTTAAGGAAACGGAAAAGGCTTTTGATTGATAGCTTAGACTTTTAGGATGTTTCTTACCTATATTTAGGAGCTTATAACTTCTAAAATAATCTCCCTTTTTACCGGTTAAACTGGCCCATGCAGTTCCTCCCAATAGAAGCTTTTCCTCTTTTTTAATATAAAAACTTCCATCAAAAGCACTATAATTACTGATACTTAACTTTAACTTCTCATTGGATTTTGTTGTTATTACAATAGATTTTGTATTTCGATCTAAACCATATTCCGCCCAATCCACCCCTTTTTCTTTAATAATTCTTGCTTTTTCAGAAAACAAGCTGCTCAGCCAATCTCCCGTTAAATCTCTATCCGCCATATCCTCTATTGAAGACTCCATATTCCACCCATCTTCTGTACGGATAAGATGAATGTCTTCCACCACTTTCCGAATAAAAATGCTTTGTACTTGATTGGGTTCTAATGAGGAGAAAACAAGATCTTTTTTCTCTTCTTTTTCTTCTTGTTCTTGTGAATATTTATATTGATAAAAAGCAAAGCTTGCTGTTCCCATTACAACTATCAGATAAATTAATCGGCGAAGCCAGATACCCTTCACGCCGCGCTCCTGCGAAGCCAGATAATAAAACTACAAATAAAAAAGACAACAGGTAAAAAAACAGCAGATATAATAATCATCATTCTGTCATAACCGGTTAACACTAGTTGTGTCGCTTTTAACCTTTTCGGACGAATGCTTACCAAGTCCGATTCATCCACTAAATAAGAAACAGCATTCATTACTAAATCACGATTGATTCCTTTATTTATGAAATGATTAGATAAAAAGTCACTATCTCCAAAAATAGCTAAGGCTGTGGAATCTTGTTTCTTTTCTGATTTTTCAGAATCTTTTTTTTCTTCTTTTTCCAAAACCTCTTTTTCAACAAGTAATCCTAAGATGTAAGAAGATTGCTTCAGATCCTTTTTGCTTTTAATATTGGGGTCCGGAGTGGAAAAAGACTTTACATTACTCTTTACAAGTTCAGTAAATAAAAAAGCTTTATCATTATCTTCTATTTCTAAATTACTCACTACATAAAATATAGAATAAGAATCCCGTCCTCTTTGATGAAAGGCTCTTGTTATTTTATTTTCTGTATCAAAGTGAACACCCGCAGAAGCATATCCTCCAAAGAAGATAAGCATTTCCTGGTTATGTAAATCCATTATATAATGACCTGTATAATTAACATTAAATTTTTTCAGTAAATCTTTTAAATTATGCTTTGTATCCGGGTCTAAAGCTATTAATGCTTTACCGCCTTTTTCTAAATATTCTTCCAACCATTGAACTTCTTTTTCCATATAAGGCCGTTGAGGACCCGCTATAACAAGAGCTGAGGTGTCATCGGGAAGTTTACCATCTATTAAAAAATTCCATTCTCTCACTTGAAAGGAAGAGCGAGTTAAAGCTTCTTTAAAATGGCTAATGCCTGAACCTGTTTGATTGGATAGATCTCTTTCTCCGTGACCGGAAAGAAAATATACTACTTTTGTTCCTCGACGAGTGGTATTAATCATGGCTGAAGTGAGTTTTTCTTCATCAAAAGGAAATTCAACTAAGACTTTTTTTCCTTTATACTCAACAAACACAAAGATATCTTCTCTTTCTTTATTAGGTATCTCATTTAAATACTCCTGCGCTAAACGATTTTTTATGTGTGCATCATAGTAACGAATTTTTATTTTAGAAGTTTTTTGTTTAATCAAACGTAAATTATTTTTTACCAGCTCTTTTTTTTGATGCCCGCCGGCTCCTATATAAAATACAGTAAAACGCATATTCTCTTTTAAACTTTCTAATAGTTGAACAGTCTGAGGGGCTAAAGAATTAATTTTTTCCTCGGTAATATCTACTGATTTTTCAAATCGTGTACTCAGATAAGCTAAAGAAGCACAGAATATCAAAGTGATTAAAACAGACACTCCCATGGACATTCCATTTTTAGTGGTTCTCATTGTTAAAAAGCCAAGATACAGTTTGTAATCAACAATTAAAGCAAACAAGATACCCAACACAAACAAAGCTAAAAATATATTCAATACAGGAGGCCAAGCTCCTAGAATAAAACTAACGGGAGTCACAATAATCAGACTCACTCCGCTTAATACTAAACTTAACTTTCCTAACAAACTCATTTAGCTCTCCAACGTGAAGACTCAATTATTCTTTGTGTCATAAATAGGAAAAACCCGGCTATAATGAAAAAAAATAAAACACTGCTACTTGCTATATTCCCACGGAAAAAACCATCTAGATGAGTTGAAATAGATAGATATTCCGCAATGGAGGAATAGATAGAGTTATTGGAAAATTGGCCACCTAAACTGATAAAGTGCAGAGAGACACTAAACATAATACCTAAGAACACACTCAACATAATAGAAGTGCTTAATGAAGAACTAAAAAGCCCGATAGCAGTATAAATACCCATAAGAAGAGCTATAGAAACATAAGCGCTTACTAATAAACCCATATTAAATTCGGTAAACCACATCGTGCTAACCGGATAAAGAAAAGATACAGTAACTAATATTAATACAACAGCATAGGCGGCTAGAAACTTTCCTAAAACAATCTTTGTAGAAGTAATAGGTGCCGTTAAAAGAAGATCGAAGGTGCGTAATTTCTTCTCTTCAGCAATTAGTCTCATTGTAAATATAGGAACAATAAAAAGTAATAACAGATGAGTTAAAGATAACTGACTGATAAAAACAGTTCCATAAATATTAGCACCACCATCCATACCACCTTGGGCTAAAGGGGAAACACCGACTTTTCTTGCAAATTCAAAAATTTGTCGAGGAAAGACAAAACTCCATATTGAAGAGCATAAACCAGCCATCAGAAAAAAAACCGGACTGAAGAAAATCTGCTTAAAATCTTTTTTAAATTGATTAAAAAACTGTCTCATTAATTATCCTTTGTATTATCTCCGGTAAGTTTCAGGAACACATCCTCTAAGCTAAAAGATTCACTTAACTCTAATAATCCGGCGCCTTTTTCAATAATCACTTTAGCCACTTGTTCATTTATATTAGTATCAGTGTCTGCATTTACTAATAAAGACAAAATATTATTTTGAGAGGACTTAATATCTTCAATTCCATTTAATTGCTTAAGTGTTTGTTCTAATACTTCTGAAGTTTGTTTTACTCTGACACTGATACATCGGCGACTTTGAGATTGTTTTTCTCTAAGAGAAGCTAGAGATTCTTGAGCAACCATTTTACCCTCTTTAATAATAATAATACGATCACAGGTAGCCTGTACTTCAGATAAAATATGAGTGGATAAAATAATCGTATGCTGTCCTCTTAACTGAGAGATAAGGTTTCTAATTTCTAAAATTTGATTAGGATCCAAGCCTACTGTTGGTTCATCTAAAATGAGTATTTCCGGTTCGGAAATCAAAGCTTGAGCTAAACCGGTTCTTTGTTTAAAACCTTTTGAGATATTTTGTATAAGGCGATGACGTACTTCTTGAAGACCTACTTTTTCAATAACGGAGTTTACAAGTGAGTTCATTTTCTCTTTTGGGCAGTCTTTTAATCCAGCTACATAATAGAGATATTTTTCCACATACATATCACTGTATATAGGTGGCACTTCCGGTAAGTAACCTATTTTTTTCTTAGTTTTAAGAGGTTCTTCAAAAATATCTTTTCCGTCAATTTTAACTTCACCGGCAGTAGGAACCATATAACCGGTAATCATTTTCATTGTAGTGGTTTTTCCAGCCCCGTTAGGACCTAAAAACCCAACCACTTCTCCTTTTTGTACTGAAAAGCTTAAATCTTCAACAGCAGAACGGGAACCGTACTTTTTTGTTACTTTATGAAGCTCTATCATTTTTATTCCATGTTATTAACTTTTATATAGTTTAAATTTTTTATAAAAAATTATCTGAAATAGATAGAAAGTTATAATAAAACTATTTTTTCTTAAAAACAATAATCATTTTATCATCTTTACATTTAGTAAAATCAGGAAAAGCCAATTGTAATTCTTTTCCTTCCATTTTTTTCAAAGATACAGCAGGGTCATTTTTATAAGGTGAACTTTTAGGCATTGCCTTGAATTTTATTTCCAATTCTGTTTCGCATTTTTGACCTTTTTTCGCTTGATAAGCTCCGGTATCATCATCTGCAAAATCAAACTGAATATTACCAAACATAGTATAGTAATATTTTCCTGTAAAGGTAGTGTCACATTTTATTTTTTCTGTTTCTGTTGCTTGTTTATCAACAATAAGATCAGCGGAAATATCTAAATCAGGATAAGTTAACTGCACTTGATCTTCCTTCATAAATTCCAAAGTGTATTTTCTTTCTTTTGTAATAATATCTTTAAAGGTTCTTGATTTATCTTTTAGCAGACATTCCTGTGAAAAAACTTCCCATTTTCCAATTAATCCATCAGGCGGGCTGCAAGCAACTAAATAAATAGAAACAAAAAGTATAAGAATTTTATTTATTGTATTCATAGGGTATTTTTCCATCTTTTAAAAAAAAATTATCACTTTATTTGGGAATAACAATTCGCCTTCCCGCTACAAGAATAGACTTAAAGTTAAGTGAATTTTTTTCCATTAAAAGAGGAAGGGAAACATTATATTTTTTAGCAATTCCAATTAGAGTTTCACCTTTTTGAACTGTATGAATTTTTTTACCCGTTGTTGTTGATGCCGGTTTTCGTGTTTCCACTAACTTTAACACCTGTCCAGGATGTACAATAGAGGCGGAAAGTTTATTTATTTTTTTCAATTTCTTAACTTTTACTTTATATTTTTTAGCAATTACACTTAAGCTCTCTCCCCTTTTCACAGTATGTGAATCCGCTAAATTATATTTTTTTCTGGCTACACGATTATAATAAGGTAGTTTAATTTTACGACCTGCCCGCAAAATCCTTCGAGAATTCATTTTATTCATTCTTCTGATTGTGGAAATACTTGTCCTGTTTCGTCGGGCCAAACGGTATAAAGTGTCCCCTCTTCTTACTCGATACCAGTAATAATCAGAATAAACAAATTTAGGTTTATCCATGCGACATTCAGCTAATATAGTAACTATCGCTTCTTTTTTCCCGATAGGGACTCGAATAACAGTTTCCTCTTCAATAGGTACATATTCACTTCGATAACGAGGATTGAGTTTTCGAATTTCTTTATATGTAATATCTATCTTTGAAGCTAATTTTTTTAGACTGATCGGAAACTCTAAATTGATTGTGTCATATTCCAAAGGTGTTTGATATTCAATATTGGTAAAACCATATTTTTGAGGCTCTTTGCTTATTTGCACAGCAGCAATAAATTTTGGTACATAATTAGCTGTTTCTCTAGGCAAAGATCGCTTAGAAGTCAAATACCAAAAATCTCTTGTATAATATCTCATTACTGAACGACTTACTCTATATTCTCCCGTGTTATAAGATGCCAGAGCTAAATGCCATGAACCGAAAGCTCCATACAGATCTCTAAAATATTCCGCTGCTGCACGAGTGGATAAAACAGGGTCTTTTCTTTCATCTACATAGCTATTTACTTTTAACCCATACCTTCTTCCTGTCTCCTCTATAAACTGCCAATAACCGACAGCATTAGCAAAACTATGAGCACTGGGGCTGAATCCGGATTCAATCATTGCAACATACACAAGATTTTCCGGCAGACGGTATTCTCTGAGTACATTTTTCATCATAGGTATATAACGGGTAGAGCGGCTTAGATAGGTTTCCATTCGCTCACGACCGGAGGTTTGAAAATAATTAATCCACTTATCCACCTGCTCATTATCATCCATTTGAACTTCGCCATAAGAACTTACATAAGGCTCATCCAAATGTTGTTTTACGACTTGAGAGGGCTCCTCTTTTTTAGATATTTGATGAATAGGTTTACTTTCTTCCTCTTCATTCGGTTTTTTAAGATATCTACAAGATAAAAAGGTAAAAGAAAGTAAAAAAACCAGAATTATTTTCATTTTAAACCACCTATCAATATATTAATTTTATCCTAAAAAAGAAGGGGGAATCAAACTATTCCCCTAGCAAATATAAAGCCTAACAGTAAAAATAAAATATTGTGAAGAAAAAAAACACTTTTTTTAGAATATTTTTTAACTTTTTTTAATTATTCAATCGACATAGGTCTTGTTCTATGCGTAAAAATCTCACACTGTGTATATACAACTTGTTATTTTATTATTGAGTTTATTTCCTGTAAATGGGAAGAAATAAGTTCATCTCTTACCGCTTGTGCATATACCAGGGCCCGCCAATATCGGGCTGTGAGCTGTGCTTTTTCCATTTCTGATAGTAAAGAGAATTCTTTAGCTGAAATGAGCTCAAATACATTGACACGACCTTGTAAAAAAGCTTTTCGTATATCTTTATAAGACAATGTTCTGAATTTCTGAATTTTCTCAGCACTCTTAAGAGCTTTATACAAAATATGTAGGTTTTCCTGTGTACTGGAAAGTAATCTCTCAAACTCTTTTTTTGTAATCTGTACTTCCAACTGGCTGGCTTCTACAGCCTGCTCACTAAAAGCAATTCTTTTTCGTCTTGTACTTGTAGAAGGCAGAGGATAGCTTAACTTAATACCCAGAGAATAATCCTGATTTTTACTCTCTGTGAGTCCTTCAAAAGCGGCGGAAGAACTCTTGTCATATCCACCAATACCATAAGATCCAAATAATTTAAGAGTTGGGCGGGTAGTCAATCGATGAGCTTTAAGTTGTTGCTTTTGAATCAATAAATACTTTTGCATAAGCAACACTTTTCTAGGAGTCTGAGATAAGTGTTTATTAAATACGGGAACGGAAGGAATTTTACTATTAGTGACAAATCGCACCTTATCCGGGGGCTGATTATTTAAAAAATTAAACAACTTCTTAAGCTGATCTTTATAATCCGTTTTTTGTAAAATTAATTCCTTCTTAGCTTGTTCCCATTCCGCTTTTATTTGATTTAATTCCCCCGGTCTCACATAACCATACTTATTTTTTTCTTTAGTAATTCGTGCTAGATTCCCATAATCTTTTTTCTTTGATATCTTTAATTTAAGTGACAGATAGCTGATGTAAGTTTTCCAAAATTGTTGAACCACCTGTAAAATCAAATCCTCTGTTTCCTCCAAAAGTTTTATTCTTTGCACTTCTGACTGGTGAGATGCAATATTCAGTTTTAATCGATCTTCATAGCCAAAAATATTTCTAAAAAGATCTTGTTCCACCTCTAATCCCAATGTGTGACGAAAAGTAGCGGCAGGAGAAGAGCTAATCTTTTTAAACTCCGGACTAAATTCTCTTTCAAACTGAAAAACAGAATACTGCAATTTAACTTTAGTTCCGGTAATAAACTTCTTTTCCACTCCGGATAAAAATCTTTGTTGTTCTTGAAGTGGGTTTTCAAAAAAATTTAAGGTATTTTGCTGTTGTGAATTTAAATCCGCTTGTAAAAAAAACCGCCAGTCTAAAAAAGCTTCTGCGGCTGCCGTTTCTTTACCTATAGTTTTTTCATGCGCTTGAATTTTTTGATATTCTAGAGAACCCTTTAATACTTTTTGTATAACTAAATCCTGAGATAAATCCAGGGAATGGGAGGAAAATGAAAAAATAACAATAATAAAAAACAGTGCTATAGAATACATCTTTTCAATTCCCACTTATTTTTTTCTTAATCCAACCGGATATCTCTTGAATAATAGCATATCCGCAAGGAGTCCAGATAAGAGTTAAAAGAGTTCCACTGATAAGTCCCCAGGTTAAAGCTAAAGTCACAGGAATAAGAAAAGAATCATGCCCGCCAATACCATAAGAAGTTGGAAATAAACCTAAAACAGTTGTAGCACTCGTAATAAAAATCGGACGCATACGATCAGCTGCTGCTTTTGCTAAAATTTCATTTAAACTTTTTTTTGTCATTTCTTTTCTGCGCTTTTCAATAAAACTAACTAAGATAATAGCTGCATTAATAACCACTCCCGCTAAACCCACCGTACCCACCATAGCAGAAAAAGAAAGAGGTTTTGAGTGTAATAGAAAAGCCCAGCTAATTCCCACAAATCCTAAGAAGACATTACTTAAAATCAGGAGGGAGACAGAGAAACTATTGAACATTAATAAAAGAACGGAAAATATACCAAAGATCACTAAAATCATCGCCTGAATAAGAGAGCTGATAGATTCCTTTGTGCTTTCCTGTTCTCCGGCTTGCGTGTAAGATATAGCCGGATATTTTTTTTGTATCTTTATCATTTGTTTTTGAATCTCAGAGTTAGCCACAATACTGGTGGTTTTATTTAAGTCCACATCAGCATGAAGAGTAACAGAGGGAGTAAAAGAGTAATGTTTTTTTATTTCCGATCCTCTTTCCGTTTTTTTCCACTTAACAACATTATTCATAGGAATTCGACGGCCATCAGGAGTTAAAATATTGATATATTTTAGTAAATCCATACTGGAACGCCCTTCGTTATTATACTTTGCTCTAATATAAAAGCTTTCCCCTTTTTCCGTTATTTCTCCGATAATACTTCCTTGAAGAGATGCTTTTAAGGCTAAACCTACTGACTTTGTATCTAACCTTAGACGTGAAAGAGCATTTGCATCAGGATAAACAGCGTACTCAGGACCGGAATAGTCCCGACCATCTTCAATATTCAATAGACCTTCCATAGAAGTCAGTTCTTTTAATATTTCCTCTACGGCTCGGTTAAGTTGCAATTCATTTTGAGAAAATAATATTAACTCCACCGGCCTCCCTACAGGAGGACCTAAACGAAAGGCATCAAACCGCAGCTTTGTAAAAGGAGAACTTTCTAAAGTTCGTAGTTTTTTGAGTATATTCTTATGATCCCATTTTTTAGCCACTTGTTCGTGAACTTCAGTTGTTAAGGAGCCGACTCCTGTAAGACTATTAATAGAGATATGACTACGCCGGATATTGTCTTTTCCTAATAATTGTCTTTTTTGTTTTTCAAGCCGTATGGCTCTTTTTTCCATTTCTTTAAGAGAAAGATCTTTTTTCAATTCAAAAAAAGCATTGTACATTTCTACATTTTCTTTTGGGAATAAGATAAAGCGATTTTGAAAATGACTAACAGCGGCACTAGCTATCACAATTGATATAACGACAAATACAGATAAGTATTTCCTTTCTAAGGCCCTTAGCATAAAGCGTTCAAACAGTTCTTTAATCTTTAAAAACCAAATTGAGTCTTTTCTTTCTTTTTTAGCGGAAACAGTAAAACGCAAACGACAAGGAAGAAGAAAAAAAGCCTCCGCTAAACTAATCATTAAAGCGATACTAACTACAATAGGCATCCACCTGATAAACTGCCCCATAATTCCTTTGGTGAGAAGCATAGGCAAAAAAGCCAATACTGTAGTAACTGTAGTAGCTACAACCGGCCTCCAAAGTTCCATAACCGATTGAAGGGCCGCTTGATGGGGGAGAATATTTCGTGATCTCAGTTGTGCATAGTTTTCACTAATAACAATAGAGTTATCCACCAACATACCAATGCAAATAACAAAAGCGCAGGTGGTTATAATATTAAAAGTGACTCCCAAAGAAGCAATAAGTGCGATGGTGGCGAGAATGGAAAACGGAAGACTGAAAGCCGTAGCTATTCCCAACCATCCTGGAAGGCAAAGTAATAAAATTAATAAAACAAGAACCAAACCGAAAAGAGCATTGCTGGTTACGATATTCAGTCGCTTTTTTGTTTTTTCTGATTCATCAAAAAGGGTAACAATGTTTAATTCCTGATCCATCGTTTTTTTATAGTCGTTGATAAAGACCTCAATCTGTTGAATGGCCTTCAACATATCCGCTTTTTCTTTTTTATTTATCATGAGCAAAACAGCCGCTTTATCTTTCACAAAAAAAGAAGATGTTTGATCCTCTTCAGCATCTTTTACAGCGGCAATATCTTTTATAAGAATTTGTTTTCCATAAAAATTAGATCGTACGACAATATCTTCTAACTCTTTGGCTTTTTTAATTTTTCCAAAGACCCGTACAAAATTTTGTGTTTTTTGAGAACGTATAGTTCCGGCGGAGATATCTTGTGAATAAGCCTGCACCGCTTTTACTACTTCAGAAAGACTGATAGATTGCTCTATAGCTTTTTGCGGATCAAGCAATATTTGAAATTCCCGTTTCTGAAAACCGGACATTTGAATATTAGCTATGTCCGGTAAATTTTGTAAGAGGGTTTTTAACTCATAAGCTACACGACTGCGTTTTTGATCAGGGCCTATAACAGCTATACTTACTATGGGTATTTCAGCGGCTTTTACATGAGTTACTGTAGTTGTTTCCAATAAGTCTGCCGGTAAATCATTAGTGCTTTGAATGGCCCAATGTATTTCCGCCACTACTTTTTCCGTATCAATATTGTCTAAGTCCAAATAGAGAGTGATTTGACTTAACCCTGGTGAAGAAATGGAATTGCTTTTACGGATTCCATTGATGTTTTGAAGTCTTTGTTCCAACTTATTAGTTATTAGCTCTTCTATTTCTTCAGAAGAAGCACCAGGGTGCACTGTCGTAACAATAACACGGGCAAAATCAACAGGAGGGCGGGCTTCCCTTCTTAAGTTAATGAGACCGGACACACCCAAAAGCAATCCGGCAATAAGAATAACAAAACTTAGTTTGTAATGTTGAATAAAATAAGAGAATAATATTTTCATTTTTACTGTATTCTAAATAATATGCTGTACTAGAATAAATGTCACTCTAATCTGTGGCAAAACGTCTGTTCAAGCTTTTTTAGCTGACATTGATGTAAAAGAGTATAGTTAATACTTAGGATTCATTAAGTTTAATATATTGCCATCTAAATCTTCAAAAGTGAGGAGATGTCCCCAGGATTCATCATTTTCCCCAAGGATTTTAGCACCGAACTTTTCTAGTCTTTTTCTATCTTCAGATATATTGTCAGACCTTAAAGTCAAGCAACCTCCTCCTTGAGGACCATAAGCCTTGCCTGGTACTTTATGAATTATGTCTTCTGTTGGATGAAGCCCAACCTGGACACCACCCATTTTTAAAGCTGTCCATCCTGGTTGTTCATAATCCAATTCAAAACCTAAAGCTTCTATATAAAACTTTTTTGCCTCTTCTAGTTTATTAGTCATGTAATAAAAGTTTCTAACTCCTTTTATAGCCATTACTATTCTCCTGTAAATTAGGGTATATATATAAAAAATATAAAGTAAATTTTAAACTATTGTTTTATAAAAGCTTGATACATATTGTCGTTTCCACAAGCTTCTTCTCTTCCATTCGCTTCACGATCTAACTTAAGATAAAGAAAATTTCCATTTATGACAAAATTAAACGAATCTGACTGACCTGTTTTATCATCACTGGGGCAATCGGAACCCTGTTTTGTTTCACTACGGACTGTATAACGGATAGTTGAACCATTAGCTGTATAAACACCGGTTGCACTGGTTATACAGTCTTCTTTTGCAATTGAAAAACTCACAGTTCCATCAGAACTAAATAACCAGGTACTATCAACAACGGGATCTCTTTCAGGAAAATGAACAACCTTAAATTTTTGTTGATCAGCTGAGCACACAAAACCACTTAATGCCCACTCCCCTTCCTCATTAGCAAGAGCAAAAGGAGAAAAAAAACCTCCATAAAATAGTACTATTAAAAATAATTTTTTCATAATATAAAACCTATAGTTAAACTATTTTCTATAAATACTATTAACACCCTATATCCTTAATTAATTTTATCATATCATTTATTCTACTCTCTACTATTTGATCGTCAGAGTATATATGTTCCAGATCTTCTATTCTGTCTTTATAATAGTCTTTTACAAGATCTGAGCAATTGGATTTATCAAAGGTTTCTATTAACTTCTTTTCCGCTTGTTTAATTTTTTGACTTCTTTCAGCAGGTCTGCCTTGTCCGGAACCATTTCCATCGGTGCCGGAATCGGTAGTTCCACCGGTTGAAGTATCTGTTTGAGAATCATCTTTACAGGCAAATAAAAAGAACGTACAAAAAACCAGTAATATTATGAGGTTCTTATTTAACATAAATAGCTCCTGTATAAAAAATTATTATGATATTTTTAGTGCTGTCAAGAAACATATATGTAAATTATTTATAAAAGAAGATATAATAAGTTCCTTATAACTGATATTTAAAAACTCATATTGGAATTATGAAAAAATATATATTAAAAAACAAAGGGCTACAGATAGCATCAATGCATCAAAAGTATAACTTTTAAACCAAGCGCCTACTTTTTTAAGCATTGCTTCCCTTGTTAATTTTGGAAGAGAGATTTCATCTTCAAAAAACCAGGTTAAAGCTTCCATTCTTTTAATCATATCCGTTGCTTTTTTATTACCTTTATCTTCTTTCAAGATTCGTCCATAACAAGATATTCCATAGACTAACTCATTTTGTTTATGACAGGCTCTTAAAAAATCGTCATGAATTCTTTCATCGTGCCAATTTTTAATAACTTTTCCCCACATACCTCTGAGTTGAAAAGAAGACTCCACTCCTTCAATAACTTTGATAAAAACGACCCCACAGTAGGGACATTCCTGATCTCCCTTAGGTACCTCTTCAGTACATCTTGGACATACTTTTGTTGTAATGCCTAGACCGGACAGGCTTGGTTTTTGCACTTTTTGTACACTATTAGGTTTTCCTAAAATCACTGAATCTGATTTTGTAGAATCAATCCAAAATTTTCCACTGCAAACAGAGCACTGAAAGTCCGGGCATTCCTCTTCAAATTCATGTTTAAATGCTCTAAAAGTCTGAAAACAATGGGGGCATCTTATTCGAATTTGAGAGGTAATTTGATTTGTTTGATTCTCAAAAGACTGTCTCATAATGAGATAATACACAAAATTAATAGGAAAAGCGAGTATTTTCGCCTTCTTCTTTATGTTATAGATATTTTAATTTTTATTCAGTGTTTTTAATAATTTATATATTTTCAATAGCTTTTGTTTCTGAAAATAAGTATCAATATTTCTCTAATTTTTTTATTTAATCACATAACCTGAAATCTTTTATATAGTAACTGTA
>JANQSX010000204.1 GCA_028279085.1 Bdellovibrionales bacterium | reverse complement strand
CTTTCTTTTTAGCTTTCTTCTTAACTACCCTTTTTTTAGCTTTCTTCTTAACTACTCTCTTCTTCGCCTTCTTTTTTCTTACCACTTTTTTCTTCTTTGCTGCTTTTTTCTTTGCTTTCTTTTTAGCCATTACTCCTCCTCATGTTGAGTGCTGTACATCCACGATGAAAAATTTCATCCTCTGATCAAACAGTGTCACTCCACTTGTCTCTCCAGTCAAATAAAAAAATAGTACTGATCTTGCATATCACAATTTTCATAATGTTTGATTGGAAATTTCTGTTTTTGTTTTGCACTATGTTCATTTGTCTAAAAACTCTATGGAATATTCAGCATAAGAGTATATTTCCAGCTTTTTTATCTCCAATAGTCTGGAAAATTTGGTTTATCTGTAACATTTTACTCGTTTTTTATATCTCTCAACTCCATTTTAACTTTTTATTTTTAAAGCTATTACTCTTTTGTATTCCTTTAATATTCACTTTTTTCTTAAAATCCTTTCTGGTTTTTATATGGAAACAGAGATTTTATCTTCAATTTGAGTTCTTCCTCAATGCTTTAATCTCTCAAATTAAAATCGGAACCGGTTTTCGATCCGCTTTTAAAAAAGCGGCACAAAGCTTACCATATATTTATTTTCAAAATTATTTTCTAAAGATATTAGAAATCATTTTATATTCTCAAAATTTAAGTCCGGAGTTTGACTTCTCGCCACTAAAGCAAATAATCACGGAGCTAAAAAGAGCTGACCAATCTGCACAATGCTTGGAACATTTAGAAAATTTGCGTCACCAAATTCATATTCAATCCATTTTCCGTAAAAAAGTGGGGACCGCTCTTTTACAAATTCGAATTCAATCTTTGGTTTTGCTTCTTCTTTATTCAGGGCTTTTCCTATTTGTTATTCATAAATATGGTTTGAGGTACATAAAAATTTTATTTCTTTCCTTGATTTTATTCATTACCGGCCTAATCATTCTATCTCAATGTGGAAGGAAGATAAAATGGACTATATAGCCCCTCCTTTGAATGCTGTGCTTCAAATTCAGATGAAAATTAAAAACGGTTCATCCGTTCGCTCGGCCATAAAAGCTTATACGAGAGAGACTTCTCATTGTCCGTTTGCCTCCCAATTACACCTTTGGTTATTTTTTTTAGAAACCGGCAAAGAATTTTTTCCATCGGATTGGGCAAGAAAAAATTACAGAAAAATTCTTATAGACATTTTACATCGGGGCTTAAAGGGAGAGCCTATCTTATGTGTCCTTCAAGAATTTGAAGAAGAATTAAAAAAAGCGGCTTTACAGGATTTAGAGGAACAAATTCAAAAACTTCCATTTATTTCCCTTATTCCCCTCTTTTTATTTCAAGTACCCGCTTTTTTCTTACTTTTACTAGCTCCTTTATTATTAGAATTACAATCTCATCTTTCTTACTAGAGGAATTCAATAGCTTGGAAAGTCCCATTTAAAAATGCACGGATATTCAAGAAACTAAAATCCCGATAAACAACCTATAATTTTTGGAACACTTTTTGCTTAAATCAATATCTACGAAAATGAATAACCAATTTATAAAAAAATACACTTTTTGGTTCTTATCCGCTGTATTCTATCTTTTACCTTCTTCTTTCAGCTATTCAAACGAACAGTGGATAACCAGCCGCAATATTTATGAATTGGAAAAAATAGTGCAGATACAAAAAAGAAAAAAAGAGTTAAAAATTCTCTGCCAACTGCAATTAAATAAAAAAATCATTCCCTGGGCCTGTTATGAATGGCTGAAAAAAAACCCAAGAGAAAAAAAGAAGTTTTTTCTTTCTTATCTCAATGAAAAATGTGCTGAATTTTCCATCTATTTAAACACCTCTCAAGAAATAAAAAGAATATTACAACAAAAAAATCTGAGCCGGTTTTGTCGAAAAACAATAAACAAACGAAAAAGTATAATAGAATACCGGTTAAGAGATAGACCTCCTTCAGACATATTGAATTGGTACTTTACAGAAGACTTTTGACTTTTTTACTTTTTTATTTAAAAAAAGGTCATGTCTGTTCATTTCACTTTTTCATCTCATCTCTATGAAATTCAAGAAGTTTTAGGTGAAAGTCCCTTTAGCACTGTGTACTTAGCTCAACGCTCCGATAAGGATTTTAAAATAAAACAATCCGTGGTCATCAAACTCTTTAAAGAAAAAAAAAGCTCTCTACCGGCCTTACATATCGAATCTTTATTAAGAGCCAGGCACAGCTTTCACTTAGTCAAAATTTTGTCTTTTGAAAAAATTCAATCTCAGCCGGCTCTTATTTTGGAATACATTCCCGGGATCAATTTAAAACAACTGACAGAAAAAAGAGAATTGAATTCAGATGAAATAAATTGTATTTGCTCACAAATCTTAAAAGGACTTGAAGAATTAAAAAACACCGGATTGGCTCATGGAGACTTAAGCCTTTCCAATATTTTAATAGATACATCCGGCCAGGTTTATCTGACAGACTATGGTTTAGGTAACTATGAAAAAAATGTATATGGCACAACACCTTTTACAGCTCCAGAACTCCATGAAGGAAAAAAGTCTTGCTTTTCCTCTGATTTGTTTTCGTTAGGTGTATTAGAAAAAATATTAAAAGGCTCTTTTACAGATAAAGAGCTCTCCTATATGAATAGCAAAGACTTTATATGCCAAAATAACCTTTTATTAGATCCCTCTCCACAAAAAAGAAAAAAAAGAAATTTTATATTTTCCACAAATGCCCGCCTTTCCTTGGGAGAAAAAGTGCAACAAATTTTATTTATCAAAAACCACCTTAAACAAAAACCAAAACACCATATAAACAAAAAACAAAATCGATTCCCTTATCGCCTGGTTTGTTTAGGAGGAACACTCCTCGTTCTTCTTTTCACCGCTAATCCGTTCGTCTCTTATGGTAAATATCAACCTTCCCATCAACCAGGAGAAGTGTTAATCCGATCCCTTAAATGGATACATATACAAATGGCTGGTGTTACAGGTTATACCCCTATAAA
>JANQSX010000193.1 GCA_028279085.1 Bdellovibrionales bacterium | reverse complement strand
TTTTGTTGTTTTGCTATTGAAGGAAGCTTGGCTTTCTCCCGGGCAATGGGGTTCCGGTGTGTCTCTGGCAGTGTGGCTCATTGCCTTCGGTTGTTTGATTGCCGGTAAAGTTCGTCGCATAGATATAGCCTGGCTTTTTTTAGTGTTTTACTTAGGTGGTTTGTTAATACGGGATATTTATTTAGGTTATGAAATGGCTGTTTTTTATCACGCAGCTATAAACGGTTCTCTTTTGTTGTTTGCTTTTTTTATGATATCTGATCCAAGGACCTCTCCAAATCATTTTTTAGGGAAAGTAATATTTACTTTTTTTGTTGCTTTTATTTCTCTTATATTACAGTATTATTTCTATATGCAAAATGGCTTGATTTATGCCTTAATCGCTTCCTCTTGCTTCATTCCTCTTCTGAATCGAATATTTCAAGCCAGTCCTTTTCAATGGGGTATAGAGGAAAAAGGTGATTCGTTGAAAAATTTTATCTTTTATTTTCTAAAACTAAAGGAGGAAAAATGAAAATATTTTTTATTCTAATGGTGTTTTTGCTTTTTCCAATAAGTAAGGCTTATAGTTTTTGTGGTTTTTATGTGGCCAAAGGAGGAGCCGATCTTTTTAATAATGCCTCTCAGGTGGTTTTAGTAAGAAATGAAGATAAAACCGTCATTAGTATGATGAATGACTACAAAGGGCCTTTAAAGGAGTTTGCTCTCGTAGTTCCTGTACCTGTTGTTTTAACAGAAGGACAAGTTAATGTAGGGGATAAGAAGCTTTTTGAAAGAATTGATTCTTTCACAGCTCCCAGATTGGTTGAATATTTTGATGAAGATCCTTGTAGGCCTCCTATGGTTTACAGTCGGGGAATGATGCAAAAAAGTGTTGTAGCGGATATGGCTGAAGGTAGTTCTCCCCGTAGTAGTAAATCCTTAGGTGTCACGATAGAAGAAAAATTTACTGTAGGAGAGTATGACATCCTTATTCTTTCCGCTAAAGAATCTCGTGGTTTGGAAAAATGGTTAAAACAAAATAAATATAATATTCCTAAAGGGGCCAATAAGGCTCTTGCCCCTTATATTAAACAAAAAATGAAATTTTTTGTCGCTAAAGTGAATATAAAAAAACAAAGTAAAACCGGTTTAACTTACTTAAGACCTCTTCAGTTTGCTTTTGAATCGGAAAAATTTATGCTGCCTATTCGCTTGGGAATGATAAATGCTAAAGGCCCTCAAGAATTGTTTGTTTATGTGCTAACTAAAGACGGCCGTGCGGAAACCACGAATTATGTCACGGTAAAAATACCAACAGATATCAACATCCCGCCTTATATTAAAAATGAATTTTCCAGCTTCTATAAAGATCTCTTTGCCACACAGGTAAAAAAAGAAAGAATGAAGGCTGTATTTATGGAATATTTTTGGGATATGGGTTGGTGTGATCCCTGTGCCGCAGAACCTTTAACTAGAGAAGAATTAAAAGGTCTGGGAGTGTTTTGGCTTGATGACAGTTCTGCTGAGCCAGGCTCTCCATCATTTCGCCGCCGTCGCGTGCTTCCCATGGGAGGGGCTCAGCCTGTTAAAGTGACTCGCCTTCATCTTCGTTATACCAATAAAACTTTTCCTGAAGACTTAATGTTTCATGAAACAAAAGATAAGAGAAATTTTCAGGGGCGTTATATACTCCAGCATCCCTGGAAAGGCGCTGCTGGGAAATGTGAAGCAGCTCGTAGGTATTTAACAACAGAACTACCTCGTCGTCAGGAAAAAGAAGCGCAAAACCTGGCTCGGCTAACGGGATGGGATATCAATGATATTAGAAAAAAAGTAGAAATACAGAAACCACCTAAGAAGTCTGAAGATCCTAAAAAATCTAATGGAAAATGGTGGCAGAATTTGTGGAAGTAAAGACTAAAAGATTAATCATTATTTGTCCCTGCCTCTTTCAGCACTTTAGAAATTCTACGTGAAGCTATATGTAAAGGAGTTTTATGATCTTTATTTTTAGCATTCACATCGGCTCCTGCCTTTATTAGTAATCGAACAATCTCTGTATGATTATTGTCACTTTTAAATAAAACAGTATATTTTTCATCTTCTCTCCAAATAGTATCTCTACGTTTTTCTCTTACAGCCCAGTGTAGAGGAGTTTCATCATACTTATCTTGCACATTCACATCGGCTCCCGCCTCTATTAGTAACTGAGCGATTTTTGTGAGCCCCTTGCTTGCCACTTGATGTAAAGGAGTTGCTCCTTCATTCTCTTGAGCATTAATATCAGCTCCTGCTTTTATCAATAATTTAAATACAGTTTCGTCCGGCCAAGAAGTAAGCAACCAATAAGGCTCGTGTAAGGCTGTCGCACCGTACTTATTTTTAGCATTCACATCGGCTCCTGCCTCTATTAGTAACTGCACACTCTTTATATCACCTTTATTTGCAATATAACGTAAGGGAGCATCATCATCCTCACCTTTAGTATCCACATCAACTCCTTTTTCTATTAATAACTGAGTTATTCGACAATCTTTAGCATAATATAAAGGAGTTTCACCATACTGGTTCTTAGCATTCACATCCGCACCTGCCTCTATTAGTAACTGCACACTCTTTATATCGCTTTCACCTGCAGCTAAATGCAAAGGAGTATAACCACACTGGTCTCTAGCATTCACATCGACCCCTTTAGTTATGAATAATTGAGTAACTGGATAATCTTTAGCCCAATGCAAAGGAGTAGTACCATTCTCATTTTTAGCATTCACATCGGCTCCTGCCTCTATTAGTAACTGCATACTCTTTATATCACTTTCACCTGCAGCTATATGTAGGGGAGTATTACCATCCTCATCTTTAGCGTTCATATTCGCTCCCTTTTCTAGTAACAACTGAATAATTTCTTTATAGCCAGTTCTAATAGCCACATGTAGGGAAGTATTATCATCCTCATCTTTAGCGTTCACATTCGCTCCCTTTTCTAGTAACAACTGAATAATTTCTTTATAACCACCTCTAATAGCTACATGTAGGGGAGTATTACCATCCTCATCTTTAGCGTTCATATTCGCTCCCTTTTCTAGTAACAACTGAATAATTTCTTTGTAACCATCTCTAACAACTACATGTAAGGGAATATTACCATCCTTATCTTTAGCGTTCACATTTACTTCCTTTTCTAGTAACAACTGAATAATTTCTTTATAACCACCTTTAATAGCTACATGTAAGGGAATATTACCATCTTTGTTTTTAGCACTTACATCGGCTCCATGATTTATTAGTAACTGAGCAATCTGACAATTGTGTACTCTATGTAAAGGAGTATCACCATCTTTATTCTGAGCATTCACATCCGCACCCTTATCTATAAGCAGCTGAACAATCTCAGCTGTGCCCCATTTAGCAGCTTCATGTAAAGGAGTTCTACCAAGATATTTATCCTTAGTGTTAACATCGACTCCATGATTTATTAGTAACTGAGCAATCTGACAATTGTGCACTCTATGTAAAGGAGTTTCACCATAATAGTTCTTAGCATTCACATCCGCACCCTTATCTATAAGCAACTGAACAATCTCAGCTGTGCCCCATTTAGCAGCTTCATGTAAAGGAGTTCTATCAAAATATTTATCCTTAGTGTTAACATCGGCTCCCGCCTCTATTAGCAACTGAGCTATTCGACTATTACGAACTTCATGCAAAGGAGTCTTGCCATTTTTATCCTTAATATTCACATCCACACCCTTGTCTATAAGCAACTGAACAATCTCAGCTGTGCCCCATTTAGCAGCTTCATGTAAAGGAGTTCTACCAAAATATTTACCCTTAGTGTTAACATCGGCTCCTGCCTCTATCAGTAACTTAACCTTTTCTGTGTGACAATTACTTAAGGTTAAATACAAAGGAGTACGATCACTGTTATCCTTAACATTAACATTGGCACCCATTTCTATCAGTGATTGAATAATCTTATTGTTGCCCCGTTCAGAAGCTGTATGCAAGGGAGCAAAACCACCTTTATTCTGAACATTGATATCAGCACCCAACTCCATCAATGATTGAACAATTTCTGTATAATCTTTACTTAAAGCCCAATGCAAAGGAGTTCGACCGCCTTTATCTTTAGCATTGACATTCGCTCCTGTTTCTATCAGTAGCTGAATGAGTTTTACTCTATTATATAATGAAGCTCGATTATATGAAGATGCTTGATGTAAAGGAGTGCTATCATTTTTACTTTTAGCATTTACATCGGCTCCCGCCTCTATGAGCAACTGCACATCTTCTACGCAACCATTCCTTGCAGCTAAGTGTAAGGGAGTCCAATGGTTCTTATTATTTGTTTTCATTTTCCGTTTCCCTATGTAAAAAGTTCATCGCTTCAAAAAAGCAACACTCCCGAATAAGAAATTCAAAAGAAAATGTCAATAAAAAATTTTTAAAGTGAAAATTTTGCTTATTTACTGGATTCCAGCCTACGCCGGAATGACAAAAAGTCCGGAATAACAAACATTAATGGTGTCATTCTGAACTTGATTCAGAATCCAGTAGTGTCACAGGCATCTTCTGGATTCCGGCCTACGCCGGAATGACGAAAAGTCCGGAATGACGAATTATTCAGAACATTCATCAGAATTTTTTAAGATAGTGAATTCCCGGCCGTACCAAAAGTATCTTCCCTTGTAATGAGCTGTACAGTTTAATCTCTCCCTAATGTCATTGGGGTTGCTTAAGCCAAAGCCTAATGGTTTTTCTAATGAAACGGTAACTAAGCCGTTAGCCACTTGAACACTAGCTTTATTTCCTCTACTAGCATAACATTGCATATTATCCAAATTTATATCTTGAGAAGTTGAGAAATAAACTTTGTCTATTTCCTGTTCTACGCAGACAGCTTTGTTTTTAGGGTGATAATCATATACAGGTAAATGGCGGCTGTTCACTTTGATTTTAAATAGATCATTTACTACACCGTAATTTTCATTAATGGCAAAGCGAGGTAGGGCGAATATATTTGAAGAGCAGCCTACCGGTCCGGATTGAGTTGAAAAAGCGGCAGCAAAATAAAAAGGTCGAGCCATTACCTGATCCATATTTTTTACTTCTTCAACAAGGTTGTTGCTTACTTCTCCGAAAGGGTAAGAAAAAAATCGTGGCATTACTGAAGTGCTCTGATAAATTCGTTCTACGGAAAACAAAATATCCTTTTGTCTTTGTTCTGAACTGACATCTTGTACCAGGTGACCATGAGTGTGGGAATGAGCAGCCAGTTCACCCAAGCCGGATTGAACAATAGATTTTAAATCTTCCCAGGTCATAGAACTTTTGAATTGTTTATCAACCGCCTCTGTATTAACAAAAATAGTATAAGGGTATTGGTAAGTTTCTAAAATAGGTTTGGCTTTTAAAAAGGACTTATAAGCATCATCAATGGTGATAGCTATCCATTTTTCTCCAAAGGGAATTTGTCCTTTGGCCGCTGATACAACTTTATCAAGAGGAACCACTGTATAACCATTTGTTTTGAAAAATTCCATTTGTTCCATGAATTGATCAATAGTTACACTAGTGCTTGGATAAGGTTCATCAAACTTATGGTACATTAAAACGACGGCTGAATTTTGTGAGAGACTACAGGGTCTTTGTCCATTAGGAGAAAAATCGGTGTTGTTAATATTTCTTTTAAAATTCGTAGGAAGCTGATCTTTTGTAGAAGACGTGTTATTATTAGTAGTGCTTTGACAAGAAACAAACGGAAGAAGAAGCAAGTACAATATTATGACTTGTTTACTTGATTTAATTATAGATCGGGTGGAGGAAACTGATAAATAAAATAGGTATTTCACATATTATATTTTAACAGCTATCAATAATTTGGCAAACACTTTTAATTGTTCTTTTAATTTTTTGTACGTAATTAGGGTCTTCAGCGTATCTTGATAAGCCGTTAGCCATTTTTGAAGCTGTATCACAAGGATTGTCGTTTTCTGTTTCAGCCTGGTAACGGTATTCTCTTAGTGAAATATAAGCGTTACCGGAATTTAATAACTGAGAATAAATAAAAGCACTAGTTTCAATGGAATTGAACTTGTACACACATCTTTTAGTATTTCTTCTGGCGGCGATACACTTTGAGTTACCTTGTGTTTGTTTGGCTGAAGCAAAAGTAGTTTGAATACCAAACAAATTATTTCCTTTATTTGAAAAATTAGAAGTGCCCCAGGCAGATTCCAAACCGGCTTGAGTGACAGCTAAAGGAGTGGGAATAGCCCGGATGCGTTTTTCAATAGCTTCTCTACAACCTTCATCAAAAATTGGGATTGTTTTTTCCCTGCCATTAGAACGTATATAGCAGGAATCCGGTCCGGCCGGATTATTTTGTAAATATGTTTCAGCAAACTCATACACAGTATCCACTGTGTGAACAGGGATACACATATAACTATAATATCGACATTTTTTTCTGTTTTCATTGATAGGAAGAAGACGGTATCTCATTAAAGTAACTACTAACTCTGTCATTCCCTCTTCTGTGATTGTATTATTTCTCAATTGATCTATATAAGCTAGAGTGGAATGGCGATCCAGAGTGATCAAACTGTTTATGTATTCAAACACATATTTATAACCGCAAATGAAGTTTTTTCTATTTTCTGAACTATTTGCGATGTTGGATAAAAAGAAAAGTGCAATAAATATTAAAAAAAATTGACATTTTTTTTTAGTTATCAGATTTTGTGTGGTATTCAATATATTTCTCCATTATGAAAGGTGCTGATGCTGGATAATTTTATTACTTTTTTTTTAATTTCTGTTTTTTATTGTGTGGTCATTTTATGTCTCACTTATTTTTTTATTTATAAAAAAGTAAAAATCCCTCTACAAAACATTGTTGCTTTTGGTGCCGGTTCTTTATTTATTTTGATTACAATTGATTTCCTTCCTCATATTTTTACCACAGAAGGCAATGTTTATAAAAGTATAAGCATTATGTTGGCTGGACTTTTAGTCAATGCCTTTTCTGAAATCTTTCTTTTACCGCGAATGAAATTCTTAAGCAAACTGTTACCGGCGGAAAAACATGACTGTCATCAACATGATGCTCAACATGTTCATTACCATTTAATGCCTTCATCTGTGGGATGTTCTGCTGTAGCTTGCTTTATTCTCTGTGCTTTTTTTGA
This sequence comes from Bdellovibrionales bacterium, assembly GCA_028279085.1. GTDB lineage: Bacteria > Bdellovibrionota > Bdellovibrionia > Bdellovibrionales > UBA1609 > JANQSP01. The sequence goes on along the minus strand of JANQSX010000193.1, from coordinate 6,529 downwards.
TGGTATTCGTTTTGCCGCCACTTTAATGATTGATACAAAAACAGCTATACTTATGAGTATTAGTTTATTATTTCACCTTTTACCCGAGAGTATCACTGTATTGGGTATTGGGCTTTCTTCCGGTTTTTCACGTAAATCTCTTTTGAATATTATTTTTGTATTTTGTTTAGCTTTTTTAGGAGGTTATCAAATCTTTTTTCTTTTATCTCACATTGAGCAGTTGCAAAATTTTATTCTACCTTTTGCAACCGGTCTGTTTTTATATATTTGTTTGGTTCATTTGATACCTATGGTTATTAAACTCAAAATAAAAACCTGGTTTTTTATCGGGGTTATTGTTTGTTTTCTCTTATCCCGATTATCTATGATGATATTCCCTCATTAGAAGTAAGCACTAATCCCAATTAGGAGCCCATTCCGGATCTACCAAACGTTGATTTTGTGAGTGCATACTGCCTAAAATAAGTCGATCCGGTTCACTCAATTGAAAATCAAATATATCAAAATTATCCTGTGCATGCTTTTTTTTGGCGGCTTTGGGAATAGCCACAATATTTTTTTGTTCTATTAACCAACGTAAAACAATTTGACCAGGTGTTTTGGAATATTTATTTCCTATTTCCTGAATGGTTTTGTTCTTAAATACTCTATTTCTAGCTAAGGGAGAATAAGCAGTGAGAAACATATTGTGTACCCCTATAGCTTTTAATATAGGTCTTTGGTCTAAAAAAGGATGGTATTCAACTTGGTTGCAAATAATTTCCGGTGCGGTTTTTTTGGATATTTCTATTAACTCTACGGGAAAGTTACTAACTCCTATTAATTTTGTTTTTTGTTGTTTAACAAGTTCTTGCATAGCAGAAAGTGTCTCTTCCAATGGGGCTCTGGTATCGGGCCAATGAATGAGCAGGAGATCTACATAATCTGTTTTTAGTTTTTTTAAACTTTCTTCTGTACTCCGCAAAACTGCTGTTTTGTTAAGGGAATCACGCCAGACTTTTGTAACTAAAAATATTTCTTCTCTGGCTAGATCGGATTCGGAAATAGCCTCTCCCACTTCCGCTTCATTTCCATATATTTGAGCGGTGTCAATATGTCGATAACCTATTTCCAGAGCATTTTTTACTGCTTTTACGCACTGGGGACCTTTTATTAACCATGTTCCGAAGCCCAATTTTGGTACTTTAGTCCCAGTTTTTGCAGTCCAATATAGCATAGTTGCCAACTCTCCTAAAGTATTAGTAAAATGGAAATAAGTTCGGTGAATAAAATATTTACTTAACTTAATGAAGGTCTCTTAATATATGAGTGGACTTGGAGTTTTGTCAACGGGGTTTTACATCTTGAGAAGTATTAAGTTATTTTGTTTCTTATTATCTTGTTTATTTTTTCTCACTGTTTGTGGTGGTTCCGGTTCATTTGATTCTGTTGCGTTAAATGATTGTTTCTCAGATCATTCTGAATCTGAAATAGCAAAAGATTTGGGAGATATAAACGCAGCTATTGAAAAAGCGGAAAAACCCCTTTTTGACTATATAGCTCTTGCCGGTTGCTATAATTATCAATTAGGCAATTATGTTTTAGCGGATCAACAATTAAATCAGGCATTTAATCAATCTGAGGATAAAGAGGCAAAAAATGTTGCCGCTTCAGTCTTGGGGTTAGTATACATAAGGCACTCTCAAAAGCGCAAAATCAAACCTTATGTTGCTTCCGCCTCGCAACACTATTTAGGAAGGTGGATGTTAGTTCTGTACTATACAGAGTATTATCGGGAGAATGGTGATAAAGGGGATCTTTCTTCTGCTATTAAAGCATTAGAGAATAAACATAAAGAAGATGATGCAACAACCGCTACGAATCGTTTGCTTGCACACATGCAGCATATTCATACACTGGAAGAAAGTTGTATTAGTAAACCTGATGGGGAAGCTTGTTCGGAATTGGAAGATGAAAAAACCTACTTGTTTGACACCGCTTTTGGTACTCTAACCCGGTTATTAAGAGAACAGCGTCCTCCAAGTGAAGAGCCTCCTGAAAGTGTTGATTCAGCATAATAATACATTTATTCAAAAATTTTTCCTGGATTAAATAAGCCTTTAGGATCAAAGATTTTTTTTATGGCTTTCATATATTTTAATTCTTCTTCAGAGCAGGAGTAATGTAGATAAGGTTTTTTTAATAGTCCCACTCCATGTTCCGCGGAAATGGAACCTCCATATTTATTCACAATAGAAAATAAAATGTCATTAACAGTTTTGCATTTCTGTAAAAATATTTCTTTTTCCATGTTTTCCGGTTTTAAGATGTTAATATGCAAGTTTCCGTCTCCCACGTGACCAAACCAAACCACCGTAAAATCAGGGTATTCTTTTTTTAAAGTTTGATCCATCTCGGATAAGAACTCCGGCAGAAGAGAGATTCTAACGGATATATCGTTTTTATAAGGAGAGTAAGGGGATAAGGATTCACTAATGTTTTCCCTAAAAGACCATAACTCTTCAGCTTGGCGAGAGCTTTCGCTAATCACTCCATCTACAATATATTCATTTTCCAAAGCGGACTCAAAAAGTGAAAGTGCTTGTTCCTGCCTGTTTTGTTCACATTCCGCAAGCACATAGTAAGAGCTTTTTTCTTTTAAAGGAAAAGAAAAGGAGGAATTGTTTTGCACATATTCTATAGCTTCCGCCGTGAACATTTCAAAAGCTATTAAAGGTAATTGGGATTTAAAACTATGATACAGTTTCATAAGTGCGCTTAAATCGGGAACAGAAAATAGAAATACACAAGATGGTTCCGGTTTCTTTGTAAGTTGTAAAGTTATTTCTGTGATTAATCCTAGTGTTCCTTCTGAACCGATAAACAAATTCATAAGATCATAGCCGGCTACATTTTTAATCAGACTGCGTCCCAAAGAAAGGGTGTGGCCTTCACCGGTTACTACTTCTAGGCCTAGAATCCATTTTCTGAGTGAGCCATAACGAATAACATGCACTCCACCGGCATTGGTTGCCACATTTCCTCCAATTTGACTGGAGCCTTCAGAAGCAAATGAAAGAGGAAAGTAAAGTGCTTTTTCTTGAGCAAACTCTTGAACACTTTGAGTGATTACACCTGGTTGAACTTTAAGACTTTGCTCTATTTCATTAAACTTCAGGATTTGATTCATGCGTTCAAAGGATATTATTACCTCTTTGTTTTGAGCTACAGCGGCACCACTTAGTCCTGTGCGTCCTCCTGAAGGAACCAAAGAAATATTAAACTCCAAAGCCCACTTAACGATGTCCTCTATATTTTGTCGGGATTTTGGAAAAAGCACCAAACTAGGTGCCGGTTCATAAAGCCCCAGCCAATCACCACCGTATTTTTTCAATATATCAGTTTGTGTACTGATTTGGTCTTTCGTTAGAATTTTTTTTAGATGTTCTGTTTCTATAGACATCCTTTTTTTATTAACAGGGGGAACAATAAAGTCAATTTTTTTATCACTGTTGGAATTAAACCAATATTTAATGAGTTTTTAAGAGTTGCGGTGCGATAAAACAAGTGCGGAAGTGTTACCTTTTATATTTTTTGGTATCTTCTAATTGATGCATATTCAAATTAAAGAATTTAGTGGGCCTTTGGATCTTCTTTTACAATTGATTCGTGAAGAAGAAATGGATATTTTTGACATTGATATTCACAAGATTACTGAACAGTATTTGAGTTTTATCGAAGAACATTCCATACCGGATTTAGACTCAGCCGGGGATTTTATAAGAATGGCGGCGCTTCTTATTTATATTAAGTCTAAAAGTTTATTTCCTTCTGAATCTCAAACAGATTCAGATTTGGAAAGTGAAGATGAACTTCAAAAAGATCTGGTACAAAGCTTGTTAAAAATGCAGGCGGTGCAGAATATTTCCCGGAAATTTAATCAATGTTCTTTGTTGAATAGAGATGTGTGGGGATCAGGAGGGGAAATGGGGAAGAATCTATCTGATCTTTTTCCTGAATCACAGGAAGCGGATATAAAACAACAACCAATTGTAAAATTAATGAAAGCTTATTACAAAATGTTTCAGAAAAAGCCTTCCCGTATGCCTGTGTCTATAACAGAGTCTTTACCTCTTATGACGGATTGTATTCGTTCCATTCACTCCCGTTTAACTGTAGGTGCTAAAATAAAAATGAGTTCTTTGATTAAGATAGGTGATAGAAATATTTTAGCTCATACTCTGGTTACTTTTTTAGCTCTTTTGGAGTTGGGTCGTTTGGGAATTGTTTCTCTTGAGCAGGAACAGAATGATATTTCTATTGCTGTAAAAAAACAGCTCAATAACCGGAATTTTAGTTTGATTCAGGAAATAGAAGGAGCGACTGTTTGACTAAGATAGAAATGGTTTTATACTAAAGTCAATTTCTTAAAAGTAAGGTAATATTTGTCAATAACTTAGCTAAGAGATAAAATATGAGCAAAAAATTATCTATAAGTGATTTACAGTCTATAATAGAAAGCTTGCTTTTTACTGTTGGTCGGCCTCTTTCCGTTCAAGAGATTGCACGGATTTTTCATACTACGGAAAAAGTCCCTGTTTCAGAAATAAAGCAAGCTCTTTCTTTTTTGGATAAGAAATATCAAAGCTCTGATTCCGGAATAGAACTGAAAGAAGTAACAGGAGCCTGGCAATTAAGAACCAAAGAAGAAAACAAAGATTATGTGCGCCGTCTGATAAAGGGACGCTTATTTCAATTATCCGCTCCCGCTTTGGAAGTTTTGGTAATAGTGGCTTATCGTCAGCCTTGTAAAAAAGCGGACATAGATGAAATTCGTGGTGTGGAGTCGGGGCATTTATTGAGAACTCTTATGGAAAAAAATCTAGTTTGTTTTGGGCCTAAAAGCACCGATCCCGGGCGCTATATCACTTATAAAACGACTGCTCGCTTTTTAGAAGTGTTCGGCTTGAATAGTTTAAAAGAACTACCTGCTTCTGAAGATGTGCAAGAGCTTTTCTCTTCTGAAAATGAAAATAATGTTTTAGATACAGGTTTAAAAGAAGTGGTCAATGATCTACAGGGTTTTAAAGAATCTTCTGTTGAGCAGCAGAATATTGAAAAAGAACTGGAATGGGTATCTGAGGAAATAGGTTCTGTAAAATCAAAAGTAAAGTGGGATGAAAAAAACACTTAAGTTTCAATAAAAATGAAAATGAAATTACCAGCTTTTTTTAAAGGACAGATAAAAAACAAAAAACTCCGGTTTTTTTTAAAGGTTTTTCTTTCTTTATGTGTTCTGTATCACTTAGCTATGATCTTAATTACACCGCATCGAATGTCTATGATTCACGAGCGTTTGATGCCTTATTTTTCTTCTTACGCTCAAACATTATCTTTAAATACCGGTTGGGATTTTTATGCCCCTAATCCCAGTCATTATTATTATTTTGAATATGAAGTTATTGATTCAAAGGATAGGGTCGGTACTTTTCGTTGGCCTCCTTCCAGAAAAGAATCAAAAAGAATTTATTTAAATCACAATCGTCTTATCTATCATTCACGATTTTTCATGGTTTTAGGTAAAGCACCTATACGCAAGCACTTTTTGCCTTATTTATGTTCTCTGCATCCTGAAGCAACTGAAATTACCATAAAGGCTGTTTTGGAAAACAGACCTCACTTTAAAAAGGCAAAAGTGTTTCATCCCAGTTTTTTTTCTGCGGATAATAAACAGAATATGAAGACATGGTTTGCTACTTCCACCAGATGTAAAAAACGTGGGAAATCCAGAAACATAGATAGCTTAAATGATTCTTTTGGAGAAGAGGATTATATGTTGGAAGATGAAAATACACAGGAAGAAACAAACTAATGAAATGGATAAAAAGTAAAATTTCTTTGTTGATTGAAAGTTGGGATTCCTTTTGGTTTAAGCCGGTGGATACAATTTCCCTGGCCGCTTTTCGGTTTTGCTTTTGTTCTGTTTTACTTGTGATGTATTTGATTCGGTTTTTCGATATTAGAATATTTTTTTATGAAAACGGTTTACTCAGTAGCTCTTCCGCCAAAACTCTTCATAAGTTATATACGGATAAAGCGTTTCATTTTATCCTTGAATCGGACTTATTATTATATATTTGTTATCTTTTATTTATTATTATTTTGCTTTTGATGGCCTTAGGATTCGCCAATCGTTTGCTGGCTGTTGGTGCTTTTATTTTGCACCTTGTTTTTCTACAAAGAAACCCTAGTATTACTTTTGGAGCTGATATGGTGGCCACTTTTTGGCTTTTTTATCTCATATTTGCCGGTTCCAATAAACAATTAAAGTGGGTCAATTATTTTTTGAATAAAAAACAGGGTTTAATATCCGAACGAGGGGAGAAAGGGGATTGGCTAAGTACTATTTCCCTTCGCTTTATACAGATTCAATTGTGTATTATTTATATGTTTTCCGGATTGGAAAAGTTAAAAGGCAGTTCCTGGTGGGAAGGTACAGCGATATGGGAGGCTCATTCTTTTTATGATTTTGCCTTGATTGTTTTTTCTT
>JANQSX010000179.1 GCA_028279085.1 Bdellovibrionales bacterium | reverse complement strand
TGATAAAAGCCTCTCTTTCCCCTTCAGTAAATTCAAATAAAAGCAAAGTGCTTGTGGTATTTCAGGAAGCGGATAACAAATTAGGTTTTATATACACCTTTCAAAAGAAAACAAATATGCTTTGGTTTTTACTTCTAGCTTTCTTGGGAGGTGTATTACTCAACCTCATGCCTTGCGTTTTGCCCATTGTGTTTTTAAAATTTTCAAACACTATAGAACAGTCCAAACAGAAAACATCTTCTGTTATTTTAAGTAATTTATTTTACAGTGCCGGTGTTATTTGCTCTTTTTTACTTTTAGCTCTTATTTTACTTCTTTTGAAAAGAGGAGGAGAATCTGTCGGTTGGGGTTTTCAAATGCAATCACCTTACTTTCTTCTCAGTATTATTTTCCTCTTTATTTTTATCAGTTTTAATTTTATGGGATGGTTGTCTTTTTCTTTACCGTCTGTTCCTTTTCTCCATAAAGGAAAAAACTTCTTTAAACACTTTTTAACAGGCTCTTTATCCACTACTGCAGCCTCTCCCTGTACAGCTCCCTTTATGGGGGCGGCTATGGGTTATGCCTTTTCAGAAAGTACAGCACAAATTATAATGATTTTTCTTTTTTTAGGTCTGGGGCTTTCCTTTCCTTATTTACTTTTATCTGTTTTCCCAAAATGGATCCAATATATTCCCTTCCCGGGAAAATGGAGTAATAAGCTGAAACATTTTATGGCCTTTCCCATGTTGGCTACTTGTGCCTGGCTGATTCATTTATTTAATCAACAAGAATCTACAAACCTTCTTCCCTTGTTGTTTAGTTTACTTTTTATATATTTAGTTTTTTGGATTTTAAATAACTTTAAAAGAAGAACCTGGTTAACATGGTGTTCTCGTATAATTATATTGATTGCTATCATTTATCCATTCATTTATTTTTACCAAACTACAAAATTAGATTTTCCAAAAATTGCCTGGAAGCCTTTTTCCATAGAAAAAATGCAAACACTACACTCAGAGGGAAAGGCCGTATTTGTGAATTTCACAGCAGACTGGTGTCTGACTTGTAAGTTCAATGAACAAATTACTTTTAAGAACCAAAGGGTGGTTCGTGTTTTCACTGATAAGAAAATTCATGGTTTAAAAGGTGATTGGACACACAAAAATCCGGAGATCACTAATATATTGGAACGTTACAATCGATCCGGTATCCCCTTTTATTTATATTTTCCTCCTGATTCCCCTTCAGCTATTGTATTACCTGAACTTCTCACTCCCCGTATACTTTTAAAACACATTAATAAAGAATAATATTGTTTGATCTTGTGAATTTGTGATGTTGTGAGTTTGATTCGGAATCCAGTAAACTGAAAGCCATTTTGATGGTAAGAAAGCCCTACTAGGGCTTTCTTTATTCCGGACTTGATTCGGAATCTGCTATATTAAACTCATGGCCACGTAGCTCAGTTGGATAGAGCAAGAGTTTCCTAAACTCTAGGTCGCAGGTTCAAGTCCTGCCGTGGTCACCAGTTTATTTCTAGGTTCGTACCGGACACATAGGTTACACTTTATACCGAAGACATAGGTAACACCTTCGTTCCAAAGGGATTATCTCCTGGTTCTACCCTCCCTACTTGTT
>JANQSX010000161.1 GCA_028279085.1 Bdellovibrionales bacterium | reverse complement strand
TCCAAGCCGCCTTAACCTAATCACTGGAACAGATACTTATACACTTTCCTCTTTAAGAAGATACAGCCATGTCTCTGATGATCCCCTTACAGGCGGTACAGCACTAATAGAGACTAACCTATTTAAAAACTATCTGGGTATTATGAAAATAGAGTTTGAAGAACCGGACTCGGACAGTACACCGGATACGGACAAACATAGAGAGCTTAAAATTTATTACAAAAGAGAAAGGGGAGGGGTCTTAAAAACAAGAGGCAACGATCCCTGTACGAGCGCAGACACAACCGGCTGTTATGTCAGTTCATGCCAGATTGAGTATGAGAAAGATACAACAACCACCCCTGTCACTGTCTCTACTTGTTCTTTATTGGATTGCTATAGTCATAATGATAATGCTGTAGTGGATGTGGCAGGTGTTAATTGTGGACCTAATGAATACCTAAGAGGGTTTGACAATAATGGTGTTGCGCAATGTGAACCTATAGATACTCAGGCTTTGGGTCAAATTGTGGGATCGTGTCCTGCTGGTGAGCATTTAGTAGGCTTTGACAGTAATGGAGATAAGATATGTAAAAAATCTCCAATTGGATCGTGTCCTGCTGGTGAGCATTTAGTAGGCTTTGACAGTAATGGAGATAAGAAGTGTAAGCCTCTAAATCCGGCTTTAGTCACTTTGGGATCGTGTCCTGCTGGACAGTATTTAAGCGGCTTTGACAGTAATGGTAATCCGAATTGTGAGCCTCTAAATCCTCCTGCTTTTTCCAATTTGGGTTCATGCCCTGCTGGTGAGTATTTAAGTGGCTTTGACAGTTCGGGGAACAAGATCTGCAATACACTAATAGTACAACAACAACAACAACAGCAACAACAACAACAGCAACAACAACAACAACAACAGCAACAACAACAACCGCAAACATACTGTAAGGAGAGGAGCTGTAATACAAACTCATGTACGAAACGCGTAAACGGCTCTGGTACTACAAAATATTATAGTCATGTTATTATTAGATGCCTGGGAAACTTAAGACCAGGAGGATATAACAAGCCAGCTTATTTTCCATGTGATGGACAAAGATATAAAAGCGATTTAAAAAGTAACTGTAGTGACGCAAACAAATTGTCGCGACCCCCATTTGGACTATACAGCTTGATTAACCAATTTCCTGTATTCTACGGGACTTTTCATGCCTAGTCCAGAGTGAGGAGCCACATTATTATAGTCCTTAATCCATTTTTTCATTAATTTCATGACTGTTTGTGCATCTTTACAATCAGAAGTGTAGACATAATCTCTTTTGAGAGTAGCTACAAAAGCTTCTGACATTCCGTTAGATTCCGGTGTGTAGGGAGCTGTAAAGCAGCTCTTTAGACCTAAATAACGGCCCATGCGTACAGTTTCCTGACAGCGGTATATCCCACCTCTATCACTCAACCACTGGATCTGCCTTGGTGCTTTTGAACTCTTAAACCTCTTCTCCACAGATAATAACATCAAGTCCTGAATATCCTCAGCCAGAAGAGGACGGTTGTGAACCACATAAGCTAAACATTCCCTATCGTGGCAATCCAATGCAAAAGCTACATATACCCTCTCCCCGTTGAAACAATGTACCTCAAAAGCATCTGAACACCATCTTGTATTTGAAAAACCAGTAATAATCTGCCCTGTCTTCTTAAAATCTCTCTTCCTTATTCTTTCTCTCTTTAAAAGAAGACCGTTTTTGTCCATAACCCTATAAACTCTCTTCTTGTTAAAAATATTTAAACCCTTCCTTATGCGCTTCTTGTTTAACATGGCTGTTACACGTTTATAACCATAGCTAGGCCGATCTTTTAATACCCCTTTGATCTCCTCTAAAACAGAAGCATCTTCTAACTTATTATATCTTCTCAACCTGCTACCCTTTTCTTTCCAGTAAATAGAAGACCGACATACACCCAAAGTTCTGCACACCTTGGCCTTGCTTACACTTAAACTTATTTCCTTAATGACTTCTTTTGCGATACAAACATCTTTTTCATCTGCCTTTTTTTTAAAATCTCGTTGCTGGTTTGGAGTATCTGTTTTTCCACAGCTAATTCACCTAAAGCTTTTTTTAATTGTTCATTCTCTTTCTTTGTTTTCTCTAATTCAGAAACAACATGTTGATAATCCGGAAATAAAGGCACACTTTCCTTATTCATCTTTCTCCTCCACCTGTACAAAGCAACAGAACTGATTTGATATTTCCTAGCCAACTCCGACAAGCTTATACCGCTTATATTGAATTCATTTAAAATACTGATTTTTTGCGCTTTTGTAAAGCACCTCCGTTTGACCTTTATTGTTTCTTCCAACTGTTCCTCCTTAACTATGAAGTTGTATAGTCAATTGGGGGCCAAAACAAAAAACCTAGAAAAAAGGAAAAGAAAAGAAAACGCGCCCGGAAGGATTCGAACCTCCGACCCCCTGATCCGTAGTCAGGTACTCTATCCAGCTGAGCTACGGGCGCAGAGCAAACACTATAACATCTTTTTAGTATTCTTAAAAATTGAAAACACAGTGTTCTTGATTCCTTTTAAGCCCTGTGGCAGTCTCAAAGGGATAAGAGGAGGGATGGGTGAGTGGCTGAAACCAGCCGTTTGCTAAACGGCCGTACGAGTAATGCTCGTACCGAGGGTTCGAATCCCTCTCCCTCCGCCATTTTTTTGTGAATATTTTACTCAGTTTTCTAAAGCGGTAGTAGCAGAAGCGGAAGAGGCAAGAGAAGAAGCGGATGAAGCGAAAAGAAAATCTCTCTTTAATTTAAACAAGTCTCATGATCATAATCACTTCCATGATCATAGTTTTATTCAAGATCACGATCATAATTTTTGAGGAGTTTATTGTGGAATTTATAAGGTTATATTCTAAATTGAGGAAATGTGAAAAATAAAATAATGACTTTGTATTTAATTTATTTAGGAATTGTGTAAGTTCATCTCAGGCTGTTCTAGGTATTGTTTACTAATATTCATTTTTTAATCATCCTATTTTGCAGAAAATCTAATAAACTGACAATATCCTGATCCGTTTCGTTAAACTCTTGTGTGTCTTCAATTAATAATTGAAAGAAATGGTTTTTATTATAAAAATACCACTCTTTGAAAAAAATGGTTTCATTTCCTTTAAGAAAAGTACCTGTTAAGAAAAAGACTTTTTTTGTTTTATTATAGGATTTAGAATCTATATTCCAGTTCTTAATAGTTGATATAGATTCAGTAAAGTTTTTTTTTTTGAGACCCATGTTTTAAAGAGCTTTTCTGAATCAGTAAGTTTACTTAAACTTATTGGATCAGCCAGTGTGACACTGGCTAGCTTATCTTTTCTTTTTTTTGATTGAAACAATTCAGGATCATCTACAAGATTAATGCGTGACCAATATTGCTTCCAGGTGTCTTTTTTTGTTTCTGTTTTTATGTTCTCTGAATAACAGGGAACAATCAAAACAAGGGATAATACAATCAGTCCTATAGCAGTCTGCTTTTTTGTTTTAAGAAAATGGGACATTTTTTAATGTTATACAAAAAATGGAAAATAGAAAAGGCCAGAAAGTTAAAAATAGGGGATTTAGAACACAAAAAATTCTTCTTTTTAGTTCTTTTGAGAAACAAGGGAACATCAGGTAAAATCTAAAAAGAAAAAATAAAAATCAGGAAGTTCAATGTGGATTTCTTAACGTCCATTCTCCATTTGTCTTCTTTGACGATCATTGTGATATTCCTGCCAAGAGCCATAACGCTCTCCAGTGTCTGGGTTATTAGGAATATTATCTTCACTGCTTATGTTCCTCCACCAGCTTGTAACTGTTTCTTTAGCATTGTTGGCTGTTTCTTTAACAGTTTCCCAATTCTCATCTGCTTGTCGTTGTTCTTCTACTCTTCTTTCTTCTTCACGTTCAGCTCGACGTTCTCTATATTGTTGACGTAAATCATTGTTGTTGCTTACTGTTGTTGCTAAATCTTCATCCAGAGTAGCAACTTGAGTTTCATCTAATAATGCTCTCATAGTTTCTCCTAACTCTGTAAAAGTTTTATTGATTGCTTCTAAATTCTCCTCCAAACTATCATATTCATAGTCACTGTTGCTTAAATGTCTCTGTCCCAAAACTTGTCGGCCTTCTAATAATTTTTGATTTTGTTTTTCTAGTCTTTCAATTTCACTGACAGTGTTTTTGATTCTTTTTTTTAGCTCCCAGATCTGTTCTCGTAGATCCTTTGACTGGTCTTCCATACTTTCAAGTTTATCATCTAGAATGTTTCGAACCTCTAAATCAGCTTCAGCAACTGTGGGAATGAACTGAAAATATCCAGCGAAGAGTAGGTACAAGGATATTACAAATACATTTGAAAGCTTAATTGTTTTTCGTGTGTTTTGTGTTTGTTCATTGTTAACGTTCCATGAAATAGAATTGTTATTTATATGCATTGTTTTCTCCTTGATTTTCTTTGTTATAACTTTGACTCTTTTCTTAATAGTTCAATGATAACTTGAAACTTACAAAATCTAATAATTGTTTACTGTTTTTTTTAATCACTGTCTTATTTTGAGACATTTGTTTGTATTTTTGTGTCTTTATATGAATATGATTGAAAGTCTTTGCCATCCATATTGGCGAATTTAATCTTTCATTATAGTAAAATCAATATCTGCAGGCATACTCTCCAATAGCGGAAATGTAAACACATTGCCCTCCGGAATGACAATCAGATTTATAATGACATAATTGATAACCTTCAAACTTCTTTTGATCCTGCATAACATCTGTTTGTTCTTCAATAGCTCTGGCCTTAGCCCATTCTGCTTCTGCTTGATCTCTTAGAGCTTGCGCTTTAGATCGTTCCGCTGCAGCTCGTTCTCTTTCCGCTGCAATACGCTCCCTTTCCATTTGCAATTTTTCCTGATGTCTTTTTTTTGCAACATATTCTTTTTTTCCGGTGGTGTAGCCTTGGAAAAATTTACTTTCACTTTTTTTAGGACATGTATTGTAATAATGTGCACCTGATAATCCAAATTGATAACCGGATTTGTAAGTGCAAAATACTTTAAGCCCGGCTCTTCGGCCTTGAGCGTATTGTTTTGAACTAAACTTGGGTGAGAGTTTTAAACAAGAGTTTTGTGCATAACTGTTGGTTTTACCATTAATTGCATCGTTATATCCTGTATCGTAAAGACATTTTCTGTCTCCAGCTCTATACCCTTTTAAAAAAGAAGCTCTTTTTTTAGCGGGACATGTTTTATTATATGCTAGACGATTAAGACCCCACCGATAACCGGATTTGTAAGTGCAAAATACTTTAAGCCCGGCTCTTCGACCTTTTGTATATTGCTTTTGATTAAGCTTAGGGGAAAGTTTTAAACATCGACTTTGTGTATAGTTGTCTTTTCTACCTTCTACGGCATCATTGTATCCTGCTTCGTAAAGGCATTGCTGATCCCCTTCCTCGTAACCTTTTAAAAATTCCTCTTTTTTTGTGTTACAACTGTTTTTATATTGTTTTGCTTTTAAACCAAATTGATAGCCCCCTTTGTAAGTACAAAAAACTCTAATTCCTTTTGTGTATCCTTTTATATAAAGGTTTTGGTTTAAACTCACTCCATATTGTTCACATTTTTTGTTATAAACATGAAAGTAACTATCCATGCGGCCGCTCATAGCATCGTAATATCCATCACTGAAAGAATTACGGGCTTTACATTCAGAAGCCCTTAATCGTTCTTCCAAAGAGGTACAGCCGACAATGATTCCCATAAGAAGAAATAAACAGAGATATAGTTTCATATATGATACTAAAGAAAATAATTTTTTCATTTTTTACCTTCCTTCCTGTGTGAATATCTTTTTTATTAAATAGGTTGTTCAACCCACCAGTTTTTTAATATATTTCCTAAATAAAGAACAAAGCCCACATATAAAGAATCATTAAGAAAAGTCGTTCTTAATCCACCTGATACCTCCACACCGAATTTTTTCCCAATAAGAAGCTCTCCTGTCCAGCCAATGTCCCCCTTAGTGGAAAGTATTACTCCACCTTGTAAAGTTCCATATACATCTGAACCATATTGAAAACCTGTTTGACTGATGAAGTAGGGAATAAACTGTTTATTGAAAGTTCGATCTTTGAAAAAGCAAGTATCTCTGTTTGTTGATTGTTCAAAATTCCTTTCATAATTTCTCTGAAAAAATTCAGTATCAAATGGAGGTTCAGGAGGATCAGGAACAAAAGAAGGATCACAAACAGTATCCGTCTTTAGTTTTACCATTAAGCCTCCTCCCACTTGCAACAACCATCTAAATTGGGGACTAACAATAGGAAGTTGTAATTCCAACATAACTGGAAATTGAGATAAAGATACACCAGGTTCTTTTAAGTGCCAATTTCCTGATAAACCCACTTTCCAGGATATCCGAGCTGTTTCTTTGTATTGAGATGAATAATCTACAGAATTTTCCTCTTCTGTTCCCCATGTGTTAAGAGATAATATTAATAATAAAGAGCTTATTAGAGTACGAAACATAAAGTTCATTTACCATATTACTAATGAAATTCCAAGGAAAATTCAGGAGGCGTCAAGATAATATGAATTGAAATCGCTTTCAGTAATTGTGGAAAGAATTCGTCTTAATTCTTTTTTTAAAAAATCAGGGTCATTGATTCTGAAAAAAGTTTTTATGAAAAAAGATGATGGTTCCATTGTTTCAAAGCTTTCCTTTAAAAGCTCTGTGAAATTATACGCCATTTCTATTTCAATATTTCTATTACTTTTCCGCCAAGTATATCTCTGTGGAATTTGATTAAAAGGGATAGGGGGATTTGTAAGAAATCGTTTTTGAAAAAATGCTTTTTTATCTGCATCTAAATTGGATAAAAAATCAGTGATATATTCTCTAATCACTTCCTGAACCTCTCTAGAATGGATAAATTCATTGAAAGATCTGTCATAGGTATTTATCAGGTAATCAAAATGACCATAGAAGGATCTTCCGGAAGAGGAATATTCTTTAGTAAAAGCAAGAAAACTGTTTTTGTCTGAAGGATATGAAGGATGACGATGAAAAAAGGCATCTAACAAATTTGACCATTGTAAGCGTTGTTCAACATTAAACTGACCCATGAGTCTATCTCTAAAGTTCATTTTTAATCGGACTTCAATTTCCTTAATTTGATGAGCAGAGATGTGATAAAGTGGACTAAGCTCTTCATAAGGAACAGGAGTTTCTTTTAAAAATCTTTTTTTGAAGATATCTCGTTCCCGAACAGATAGGATTAATAGAAAATCAAGAATACTTCTTTCAAGTATCTCAAGTCTGCTTAAGAGATTAATAAACTGTGCAGTCAAAGGTGTTTCAGTATGGTAAGGTATTGTCAAGGTTCGGGATTGAGCATTTTTTACTTCCATAGTGGGCCATTTTCTTTTCCTTTTAATCATTTTATGAAGAAGATCTCTTAAGTGGCTTCTTATGTGAATATCAGATAAAGGTAATAAGTGATCTTTGAATTGAGATATGAGATATGAACTCTCTTTACTTGTGAGTATTTCATGTCTTAATTCATACATTAAAGATTTTTCAATTTCTGCTATACGTGTAGCTGTGAAATTGTGAGTCCATCCTACTCTATAACGGGGAACAGGCTCTTTTTGTAAAAATTGTTTTTGAAAGATATCTTGTTCCCAAGAAGATATCCTGGATAAAAAAGAGCGGAGGCTTTTTTCAAAAAAATCAAGAACCTCTTTAGCTTTAATAAGTTCATTAAAATCTGTATCAATAGTACGAACAATTCTATTGATATCAAAATTTTCATATCTATTGGTATAAAAATATTCATGGAAAGATTTTCCAAAAACAGCTTCTGTATAATCATTAATAGAACGAATAAATTCATTTCCATCTCTAGGTGACCGTCTAGCGAAAAATCTGTTCTTTAATTCTATTAGTGATTTAGAAGAATCCCAAATAGAAGGACTATTAAGTCTCCTCCTCACTTTGTTTGCAATTTGTCTTACTCTTTCCTTACTTATACCGTGAGTTTCCCCTAGTTCATCAAGGGTGACAGGAGGTATCGTAAGAAATCTTTTTATAAAAATATCCTGTTGTTGTCGGGTCAATCTAGGTAAAAAATCTATAATACTAATCATGAAAGTTTCAAGAATTTTTTGAGCGCCGACAGTATCTTCGTGAAGAGGTATTCCGGTTTGGTGAATTTCTTCAAAGCTTTGTATTTTTTCAGGGTTTTGAATATCTTCAACAAGTCCCTTTGGGTCTCTTTGTCCCGTAACAGGTTGATTAAAAGAGATTGTATCTTGTAAATGAGTATCCATCCATCTTATGGTTTCCGGCTTGACTGTTGTCTTATCAGTACTCATATTTTCAGCAGCTGCAACTACATCAAATACTTCATTTTGAGAAGAAAAATGATCTTTTTGTCTTTCAAGATTAAAAAATACTGTGCTATGATCAGGAGATGATTTGATTCTGACAATATGATTTTGTTCAAAAATAAATCTTTTAATATATCCTTCAATGTAAGAAACGGCGAATGTACTAAAACGATAGCCCGATTCAATCCTATAAGCGTCGACAGCTTTTATTAAACCTCTATTACCCTCTTGAACTAGATCCATCATATCGACAATTGATGAAAAGGCCCATTTGTATTTTTGAGCAACCATTGTTACAAGACCAAGGTTGCGGGAGACAATTTCATTGCGAACTTCAATATCTCCTGTTTTCTTAAATTTTATAAGTAGAGTGTCCAACTTACTTTGAGAGAGAACAGGGAATCTTCTTCTTACTTGTGAAAGATAATGAAAATAAGTGTCCAGTGAGTTTTCATCTTTTCCTTTGGTGTCTCTTTCTTTCTCATCTTTACTAGCCCAGAATTGTTGTTGTTTCAAGAAAAAATTGTAAGATCGGGCAGCTAAATTTCTGAGTCGTTTTCTAGAGGGAGAAGCAGAAGTACTTCTATTAGAATCTTTTATTGTTTCCCGGAGTTGTGTAACATTGTCCATTAGTTCTTTTGTCATTTCAAAATTTCTATAAGATGATAAAATAAAAATGTCCGCTTTGAGTTTATTTAAAGAAGGTCTTAAAACACGTCCCATTCTATGAGCCATTTGCTTAATAGAAACATGGGAATTGAGATCAATATAAGCGGATAAATGGGGAAGATTTACTCCTTCATCTAAAGCTCTCACGGCTACAATATAATGGGCTTCTTGTTCTCGGGAATTTTTAAAGACGGCCTCTTTTAATTCCGGCTTCATATCTGAGTGATAGGCTTCGAAAGTAATATCACTTGTCCGGTTAAAAAAGGAAGCTAGATCTTCAGCTTCTTTTATAGTAGATGCGATAATCATTCCTTTTTTATTGGAGTCAAAAATACCGGATAAAATTTCTCTTAGTTGACTGTAATAATGAGGATTAATAGAAAAAAGAAGACTGCCCTTTCTCTGAATGAAAAGAGGAGTGTATGTCATGTCTATTATATCTTCACCCATGAGAACATATATATCGTTAAAAGGTGTAATATCTCCTCGCTCGATACTCCGCACAAGTTGTTCAACCACCATAGATGGAGTATAGGTATCAAAGTTTCCTTCTTCCAGATAAGACCAGTGGATCTTTTGAAAAAGATTTTGAATCTCTACATCTCTATGAACAGGGGTTGCTGTAGTGCCATAGACGAAAGCTTCGCTTTTCTCTTTTAAGTCAAGTACAAATTCAAGAGTTTTAGGGGCTCCAAGATGGTGAACTTCATCGATATAAATTCCATCTAATTGTTTGAGAAGTTTTTTATAAAGGGTGGGATTTTTATCTTCCAGTTTTTCCATCTGAATAATAAAACTTCTTGAAGTTATGGTGATCACTGTTGGTTTTTCAGAGGAAAGAGCTTGATTAATTTCCTGAATAAAATCTTTTCCTTCTCCGGCAATCCAGTGGAGTTGTCTTAAGTCAAAATTGGCTTTTTGAACTTCGGATTGAATTTCAGCACTTAACTGATCCACAATTTTCACTTTATCCACAGTTATAAAAGAGATTTTTTTTGCAGAATCTCCACTCAATTTTTCAATAAGATTTTTAGCAAGAACCACTCCTTTGCCTGTACTTGTGGGGGAGATATGAAGAAAACTTTGGTAACCGGATTCCAAGGATTCTTTAAAATCATTTATGGCCATTCGTTGAGAGGGACGAAGGATGGTTGGTTGAAAAAGGGTAGAGGTATAAGGATGAAGTTCATGTCCAATGAGTAAACGCCTTATTATATTACCTAAAGTGATAGGATCACTAATTTTACTGAGAGGAGGAGTTGTAAGAATATGTTCTTTTTGAATAGGAAATTCGAGATCGGAGTCGATTTTAATAATCCGTGGGAGACTTGTGGGAGAAGAATCTATTTGAAAGCAATTAGCTCCACAAGATGACAATTTCAAAGGAATTGTTTTATTTTGTGAAACTTGTTTAATAAGTCTTTCAAGGGATTCTGTGATTGTTCTATCTGATTGGCTTTTTTTTCTTCTAGCTTTTTTGTTTCGTTTTTTTCTCTCAAGTTTTTTTTTCTTGGAATTTCCTACCACCCCATTCCTGATAAGGGCTTCTCTTTCCTGTTGGTTAAAGCCACCTCCACGGGCAAGGATTCGGATTTTTCTTAAGAGTTGGGGTTTGGTGTAATTATCAATTCCGGCTGGGTTTTGACCGTCTTTTCCTATTTCGCTTATCCCTACATTATGAGCCATGGAAATGGCACTTTCTTCTTTTGCAGTTATTTTTCTATTTAGTACATGTTGGGCTTGATTTTTTAATGAAGTACCTTGAACAGTGCTTCTGAGAATTTTACTAGATGAAAAACTTTCCACACAAGCTAGAGAAATAACAGGAAAAGATACTAAAAATAAAGAAAGAGAAAAAAGTTTTAAAATAATCATCTTAAGCACCTTTATTGTTGGAAAAACATAATAATATAAAGAAAAGACTATTACTATTTTATGTGATATTTTTTAATAAATTTTCATTTAATAATGTAAGATTTACAAAGATGTTTTTTTCTTATTTGTTAAGGTAAAGTTAAGTGTTCTTTTGGATTCCGGCTTCCGCCGAAATGACATTTATGTTGGGAGAGTATTTTATTGAGTTAATGTACGCTTTAGTATAATATTTGCTCGGAATGAGGTTGGATAATGAAAGAAGAAACACTTCTTAAAGAATTAAGAAAAAATCCTTTTTTTCTAGCACCCATGGCGGGGATCACTGATTGCCCCTTTCGTTCTTTTATGAGGAAAAGAGGTTGTGGTATTGTCACAACAGAGCTTGTTTCCGCAAAATCCTTGCAGATAGGGAATGAAAGAAGCTATCAACTAATGTCTTTTACAAAAGATCAAAAACCAGTTGGAATACAACTATTTGGTGAAGAATTAGAAGCTTTAGCGGTAGCCGCTCAAGTGGTGGAGCAAAAAGGGGCTGACTTTATTGATTTGAATTTTGGTTGTCCGGTTCCAAAAATTGTTAAAAAAGGAGCCGGTTCCGCTGTGTTAAAAGATTTGTGTTTTTTACAAAAAATACTCAGAACAGTAAAAAGTTCTGTATCTATTCCTGTTTCTATTAAAGTGAGGACTGGCTGGGATCAACACTCTCGCAATACTCACGAGATAGCAAAGATAGCATACAATGAAGGGATTATCTGGATGACTATTCATGGTCGGACACGGGCGCAAGCTTATTCCGGGCAAGCTGACTGGCCTTATATCACAGAAGTAAAAAAACAAAGTCCAATACCTATTATTGGAAATGGAGATCTTACTCGTGCGGAACAGGTTTTAAGATTAAAAAGAGAAAGTCATTGTGATGGAATGATGATTGGACGAGGTTGTCTTAAAAATCCTTGGATTTTTCAGGAAGTAAACAACTCGGTAGAGTCCGAAAAATTTTATATGAAGGTACTAGATCAACTTAAATATTACTTGGAAAATTTCTATGATGAAAAAATGTTTCTGTTACAATATAAAAAGTTTTCCACTTGGTATTCTTCCGGTTATCCGGAATCAGCTCATTTTCGTAAAACTGTTTTTCAGAAAAGGGAAAAAAAGGAAGTCTTGGACCTGGTGGAAGATTATTTTAGTAAAATTGATTTTAAGACAAAACAAGATACAGCTTATGAACCTTCTTTGATGCAAGGACATGGTTGATTTACAGCTTATTTAAGTATGTAATTTGAATATTTTATAAAAAAGTTGTAAATCTTGAATAAAGAAAGAGAAGAGGATAGATATGAAATTAGCAAGTATTAAATCAGATAGTCGGGATGGAAAACTGATTGTTGTTTCTGCTGACAACAAAAAAGGTGTTTTAGCTGGAGAAATTGCTAACTCTTTAAGAGAAGCTATTGAAAACTGGTCCACTGTCAAACCGAAATTGGAAAATCTTTATAAGCAATTAAACGAAGATAAAGCAAACTCTGCCTTTCCATTAAATTCTGAAGAATTAACCGCTCCTTTACCAAGGAGTTTTTCATGGATAGATGGTTCCGCCTATATTCAGCATATTAAACTTGTGCGAAAAGCCCGTGGAGCTCCTTTGCCGGAGACATTAGAAACTATCCCTCTTATTTACCAAGGAGGAAGTGACACTTTTCTAGGGCCTCTGGAAGATATCCCGCAGGAGGACTTTGCTCATGGAACGGATTTTGAAGCGGAGGTGGGGGTTATTGTGAATGATGTTCCTATGGGTGTTGATGCGGAGAAAGCGCTCAATCATATTATTTTATTTGTACTGATAAATGATGTTTCATTAAGAGGTCTCATTCCGGAAGAATTAAAAAGAGGTTTTGGTTTTTTTCAAGGAAAACCCTCCAGTAGTTTTGCTCCTTTTACTGTTACTAAAGAGGAGTTAGGGGAAGCTTGGCAGGGTGGAAGAATTCATCTACCTATGTTAGTGGATTTTAATGGTAGTTCCTTTGGTAGAGCTAATGCCAGTGAGATGCATTTTCATTTCGGTCAAATTATCTCTCACGCTGCTAAAACACGCGAATTGGGTGCCGGCACTATTATTGGTAGTGGCACTATTTCTAATAAGGACACTTCTGTTGGATGTAGTTGTGTAGCAGAAAAAAGAATGTTGGAAAAAATCCAAACCGGAAAAATAACAACAGATTTTATGAAGGTGGGAGATACGGTAAAAATAGAAATGATGAACAAAGCCGGTCACAATATTTTTGGAACTATTATGCAAAAAGTGGTTCAATGGAATCCCAAATCTTGAAAAAAGAATCTAATAAAAAAATATTTGACTTAGTTGTTTTGGCTTCCGGTACGGGCACTCTTTTTGATAGCATTGTTCAAGCTTGTAAAAACCACTCTTTGAATGCTAAGGTTATTAATTTAATCACTGACAATGCGCAAGCTTCTGTATTAAAAAAAGCCCAAGCAGAAGAGGTTCCTATAAAAATTTTAAATCCTAAAGACTTTTCCGCTTTTTCCGAGTGGGATAAATCACTTTATCAATATCTACAAAAGCAAAAACCGGATTTGATCTTATTAGCGGGTTTTCTTAAAAAAATAGGCCCAAAGGTTTTATCTCATTTTAAAGGTCGTATTTTAAATATTCATCCTTCTTTACTACCTCATCATGGAGGACCTGGTATGTATGGCATCCATGTTCATCGCTCTGTATTGAAGGCGGGAGATAAAAAAACCGGTATTTCTATCCACTTGGTATCAGAGGAATATGATAATGGTCCTGTGTTGGCTCAAACAGAAATACCTGTGTCTCCGGAGGACACCCCTGAATCTCTACAAAAAAAAGTAAAAAAAGTAGAGCAGGTGTTTTATGTTTCCACTTTAAAAAAAATATTTGATAATGAGACAATTATAAAGATTTTCTCTTCTCTACTTTAAAAAAGGTGAGACTTTGATTCAAAAAGTAATATGGATTTTAAAGGGTTTTGTGATGGGAGTGGCTTGCTTGGTTCCCGGGATTTCCGCCGGTACTTTAGCTTTAATAATGGGTGTGTATGAAAAAATTATTTTATCCATAAGCCATCTGTTCTCTTTTTCTATAAAAAGTGCAAATTTCATATTTTTATTGTGTTTAACTATAGGTCTTCTCTTAGCTATTTTTTGTTTGGCTGGGGGAATGTCCTGGCTTTTATTCCATTTTCCTATGGAACTTTATTGTTTTTTTGCAGGACTCATTCTTGCTTCTGTGCCAAAGTTATTTTATCTGACTGATAAAACAAAAAAATCTATTCTCTTGACCGGTGTAGTGGCTTTTAGTGTTTGTATTTTTTTAGCAATGATCCCTAACGTATCAACGCTCAATCAAGCTTCTTTGTTTTTATTTTTTATCTCTGGTTTTTTTGGATTTTTTGCTTCTATTTTACCTGGGCTCTCCGGTTCTACAATTTTATTAATTTTGGGTATGTATCATCTTATCTTGGAAGCTTTAACAGGAGAGGGTAAAACAATTTATGTTATTTTATTTTCTGTAGGGGGAATGTTGGGTTTAATCTGTGCTTTTTATTGTATTCGTTATTTTTTAAATAATAGGAAGAATATATTTTTTTGTATCATTTTGGGTTTTATTATAGGGAGTTTGCCAAAAATTTTACCTTGGGAAAAATGGGATTCTGCCGATAAAAATACAGCTATTATATATAGTCTCATTTTTTGTCTTATAGGAATCATTTTGTTTTTTCTAATAGAAAAAAGTGGAAAAAAAGCACAGATGATCAAATAAAGATGTGGTATTCTTATCTTGTAGTAATAGGTGATAGATGAGAAAAACTATTTTTTTAAGTTTCTTTTTGTTTCTTTGTTGGGTTCCGGCCTCCGCCGGAATAACAGGGGTAACCGGAATGGCAAAGGAGCAAAAAGCAGGAGAAAAGATGAATCAAAAAATAAAACAACAAAAAAAATCAGGAAATATTATAGATTTGGCTACATTTGCAGGGGGTTGTTTTTGGTGTGTGGAATCCGTATTTGAAAAAGTACCAGGAGTTAAAAAAGTTATATCCGGTTTTGCCGGTGGGAAGCAAAAAAAACCATCTTATAAAGAGGTTTCTAGTGGAAAAACAAATCATGTAGAAGCCATTCAAATTAGTTTTGATCCTACAAAAGTAAGTTATGAAAAATTACTGGATATTTATTGGAAGAATATTGATCCAACAGATTCTGCCGGGCAGTTTGTGGACAGGGGGCTTCAATATCGACCTTTGATATTTTATCATAATGAATTACAAAAAAAAGCAGCGGAGCGATCTAAACAAGAGCTTTCAGAAACCGGAGTTTTTATAAAACCTATCACTACGGAAATTGTTCCTTATTCTTCGTTTTTTAAAGCAGAGGAATATCATCAGGACTATTATAAAAAAAATCCTATACGCTATTGGTTTTATCGTTCTCGTTCCGGAAGAGATAGGTTTTTAGATAAAATATGGAAGCAAAATAGTAAGAAAAAATTAAATAAGAAAATAGAAAAACAAAAGAATATGCAAAATAACAGATCGGGCGTGCATTTATATAAGAAACCTTCCCTAAAGGAAATAAAAAAACAATTAACTTCTCTTCAATATAAAGTGACTCAGCAAGATGGTACAGAGCCTCCTTTTAAAAATGAATATTGGAATAATAAAAAAGCGGGAATTTATGTAGATATTGTTTCAGGGGAACCCTTGTTTAGTTCATTAGATAAATATGATTCCAAAACCGGGTGGCCTTCTTTTACTCGACCCTTAGTTAAAGAAAATGTTACTACTCGTGAAGATAGAGGGTTGTTTATGAAAAGAACAGAGGTGCGATCTAGATACGCTAATTCCCACTTAGGTCATGTATTTGATGATGGTCCTCCACCAACAGGATTGAGGTATTGTATTAACTCCGCTTCTCTTCGATTTATTCCGGCGGATAAACTGAATGAGGAAGGTTATGCTGATTTTCAAAATCTTTTTCAATAAAAAATTAAGCGGCTTTTAATTCATGCTCTTTAAATTTTTGTTGCAGTTTAACTTTAAGTCTTTTAATAGCTTGAGCGTGTAGCTGGGATACACGACTTTCTGTCACACCTAAAATATTTCCAATCTTTTTTAAATTAAAACCTTCATAGTAATAAAGTGATAAAACAATTCTTTGTCTTTCCGGTAATTCTTCAATAAAAGTTTTTATTACTTTTTTAATAGATTTTACGTTCAAGTGGGCAAAAGGATCATTTTCTCCGTGTAAAAGATTAAGAAATGATTGTCGATCCACGCTGCTGAAAGAAGAAACTTCATCAATAGAAAGCACATTGACCGGACGTACTTGATTAACTAAATTATAAAATTCATTTATTGTTAGTCCCAAATGTTCTGATATTTCCATATCAGTTGGAGGACGACCTAACTCCGCTTCCAGATTTGAAGTGGCTCGATCAAGCATTTTTGCTTTATCCCGAACAGAACGAGGTACCCAATCTTGCGCTCTTAATTCGTCTAAAATAGATCCACGAATACGAAATTCAGCATAAGTTTTAAATTTGTTATCTCTTGTAGGATCATATTTTTCTATAGCGTCCATCAAACCAATTACTCCACTGGATACTAAATCATTTACATCTATATTAGCCGGAAGACGAACAGAAATTTTCTTTGCTATAAATCGAATTAAAGGAGTGTATTCCTCTATTAGTTTTTTTCGTTCTGCTTCTGTCAAATGATTAGATATAGCTGGTTTACGTTGAGTCGCTTTCTTTTTTCGCATTCTATTCTCCTTTTTTATTTTGTTTCATTTCTAAATTTTTTATTTTTTAAATATTCTCTTTCTTTCTTTAAGCTAAAAAAGAATCAGACTATCCGATCAATGTACGGAAGTGTCTGTTATTTCTATTTTTTGAATTTCCCCTTTGCCCAAAAATAAATTAAGTTGAGTAATAATCTCTTGTTCTAAAAGTTGACGCTTTCTTAAATCGTTAAAAGTGGATGTATTTTGATTGGATAAAATAAAAATTAAATGATCTCTTACTTGGTTGTCGGATTGTTGAATCTCTTCTAATACTTGAGAGTCACTAGCTTGAAGTGCTATTGCTACTTTTGTTAATTGGAAGCCTTGTTTCGTTTTAAGGCGAATCAAAAAAGGATTTAGAGAAATCTTGTTTTGAATAGAAACAGCAGGGTTTGGTAAACTTTGTATTTCCCGATTGGTTTCTTTATTAAATAAGATTGATATAAACCAAGAACCTGTACTTACACATAAGATGCATAAGAAAACTGTTCTTAAAAAAAAGGGAAATCTTTCATCCTGGTGCACCAGGCTGACACTAGGTTTTTCCTCTGAATTAAAACAAAACTGAGTATTTTGATTCGACAATGGCTTCTCCTATATATGAAACAAAGCAACATAGGGGCCTTATGGACTTTTGTTTTAAGAGACATAGTAAATTCTTAAAAAAAGGGACTTAATTATTATGTTGTGAATGAAAAAGGACAAAAAAGTGAACAAATAAGGGACAATTTTTTGACATTAAATTTGTAACTGATATAAGACAGAAGAAATATGAAAAAAGAATTTTATAAACTCAGCCTTGTGTTCATTATGATTATTTTTTCTTTTTCTCTAGCTTTCTTTTTAGGAAGAGAAGTTACTTTATTCGGTCAAAAACAAGAAAAAGAAGCCCCCTCTGTGCAACAGGTTGAACAGTTAAATAATGAATCTATTGATGTAAAACCCTCTTCCAAAGAAGTAGAAACACAAAATGAAAAAATAAATGAACATGAACAATCATTATTACGCACAAAGATGAAAGAGGATACCAAGAATGAAAAAAAAATAGATAAAATAAAAGAAGATATAAAGTCTGAAGAGGAGAAAAAAGCAACAAAAGAAGAAGTTAAACCATCTAATATATTGTATGGTCTGCTGATTAATAGCTATAATGAAAAAGAACTTGCGACTGAAAAAGCTGCACAATTAAAATTACGGTTTCCGAAATGGAAATTTTTTTTTAAAAAATCAAAAAATCTGTATAAAGTGTATATTGGTCCTTTTACACAAAAGGAAGCGGCAGAAAATTTTTTAAAGGAAATAAAAAACAAGCCGGATTTTTCTTCTGTCAAAGTAGAACAAATATAAGATAATCCAAAATATATATTCCAGTGTATATTTTATAAGTATTGTCCTGTATATTAATTATTTAACATGTTTTCGAGTATAAAATGAGTAATGAATCTTTCAACACAATGCTAAAAACTTTTAACTCTAGTCAATTATCTGCTGTGCAAACATTAGACGGTCCGTTATTAATTTCTGCAGGAGCTGGTTCGGGAAAAACCAGGGTGTTGACTTATCGTATTGCTTATCTGATTAAACACAAAAAAGCTCTTCCTCATCAAATTTTAGCCGTTACTTTTACTAATAAGGCTGCACATGAAATGAGAGAGAGAATAGAACAGCTCATTAAAAGTTTAAATATATCTATACGAGATAAAATGTGGATCAGTACTTTTCATTCCTTATGCGCTCGGATTTTAAAACAGCATAAAGATCTTATTGGAAATAATTCTTTATTTACTATTTATGATAATAAAGATCAGTTGGCTTTAGTTAAAAAAATTATGAAGGATTTGAATATCAATGAAAAAGTTTATAATCCTAAAACTTTTGCTTCCCAAATTGCTTTGTGTAAAAGACAAGGGTTGAGGCCGGATGATATTGATCAAAATAATTTTCCGGTTTATGGACATCGTTTTCAGGAATTGTATTTTCAATATGAACAGGAATTAAAAACAGCAGGAGCTTTTGATTTTGAAGGCTTGTTATTGGAAACTTATAAATTATTTTTAAAATCTCCGGAATTATTGGAAAAGTATCGGAATCAGTTTTTATACATCTCTGTTGATGAATATCAAGATACTAACCATATTCAATATTTGATTATTAAAACTTTAGCGGAAAAGCACAGAAATATTTGTGTTGTGGGTGATGAAGACCAATCTATTTATTCCTGGCGAGGGGCGGATATTTCTAATATTCTTAATTTTGATCGTGATTTTCCAGAGTGTAAAATCATTAAACTGGAGCAAAACTATCGTTCAACCAGAACTATTATTTCTGCCGCTTCTGCTTTAATTAATCATAATCATTTAAGAAAAGATAAGAAGTTATTTACAAATAATCCGGTTGGAAACACTATTCAATTATATGAATTGGAGGATGAGTATAGAGAGGCGCATCTGATTTCTAATATCATTTCAGAGCATTGTCACAATCAAGGTTGTTCCTATCAGGATTTTGCTATTTTCTATAGAACTAATGCTCAATCCAGAGTGTTGGAAGACTCTTTGAGAAGCAGAAATATACCTTATAGAATTATTGGTAATCTGAAATTTTATGATCGACTGGAGATAAAAGATATTTTGTCCTATTTAAAGTTTATTGCTAATACACAAGATGAAGTGTCTTTAAAAAGAATACTAAATAGTCCCAAGAGAGGAATCGGGGCTAGTACAATTAAAAATATCACTCAAGAAAGTCAGCGGCAGAAAAAAAGTTTTTATGAAACGATGAAGTACTTATGTGAAACTAATCAAATAAAAGGCGTAGCTCGACCTGGAGTTTTAGAATTTATACAAACAATAGAGTATTTAAGAGACATACAGAATAATATGTCTTTATCGGACTTTTATAAAGAGGTTCTGGAAAAAACACAATACATTAAAGTGTTACAAGCAAATAATTCCATTGAATCAATGAGTCGTCTGGAAAATCTTCAGGAGTTTGGAACTGCTATAAATCAGTTTGAAATGGAAAATGAAGAGAGTTCCCTGGAAAATTTTTTAGGGGAAATAGCTTTATTAACTCCTTCTGATCAGTCATCCAATGAACCATCTGGTGTTACATTGATGACTCTTCATGTTTCAAAAGGTTTGGAATTTAATACTGTCTTTATAACTGGTTTGGAAGAAGGATTGTTCCCTCTTTCTCAGAATATAGATAATAAAGACCTTGAAGAGGAAAGAAGGTTAGCTTATGTGGGGATGACCAGAGCTAAAGAAAAATTATTTCTTACTTATGCGATTAAAAGAAACAAATTCGGAAAAATAAATTATAACTCTGCCAGTTCATTTTTAAATGAAATTCCCGATGAATATATTCATTTAACTACTCTTACTAAAAAGGTTGGTTTTTTCTCGAAAAAAGATCAAAGAAAACGAGATGGCGGTACTGGATATATCGATCAGAATCATTATGATTCGTCCCCTGTGTATTGGGAAGAGTCAGATTCTTTACAACAAGAAGATCCTTCCGCCTATGAAGGGATTTATAAAATAGGGCGAGTAGTACACCATCCTCGTTTTGGAGCTGGAAAAATTCAAAAGATAGAAGGTAGTGGGGATGATTTAAGAATCAGTGTTGTATTTAAAAATCAAAAAGTGAAAAAGTTTATTGCTAAATATGCACATCTCTCTATATAATAATGAAAGCCATCAAAATGGTTTTCAGTTTACTGGGTTCCGGATCAAGTCTGGAATAACAGTATATAAGGTAATAAATTATGGTTCTGCAATTTTCTTCTGTGAAAATTCCTGGTGATATATCCAAAAAAGATTGGTTCAATTGGAAATGGCAACTTCGTTCTTCTCTTAAAACAAGAGAAGATTATGAAAAGTATTTTTCTCTCAGTGAAGATGAGAAAGAAGGTTTTATAAGCAACGATTTTGCTGTTCAAAGCACTCCTTATTATGCGCAACTTGTAAAATCAAGCTGCTCTTTAAGAAAGGTTGTTATACCGAATATACAAGAAAGCAAAAAAGGCAGACAGGCTTTAAAAGATCCATTAGGTGAAGAAAAACATAGTCCTGTTAAACATCTGATTCATCGTTATCCTGATAGAGTGGTTTTTTTGGTTACAGATTTATGTCCTATTTACTGTCGATATTGCACAAGAAAAAGATTTACCGCTACAGAAAAAAGCATCATACAAAAAAAAGGATATATAGAAGCTTTGGAATACATAAAAAAAAATCCGGGAATTAGAGAAGTTATTTTGTCAGGAGGTGATCCTCTTACATTAACCAACCTTGTATTGGAGAAAATTTTGAAGGATTTACGGACTATAGAACATATTGAAATTATACGAATAGGTTCTCGGATGCCGGCGGTTTGTCCTATGCGTTTTTCTAAGTCTTTTACTGATATGATAAAAAAATACCATCCCTGTTTTATTATGAGTCATTTCAATCATCCTGATGAAATTACTTTAGAAGCGGCTGATGCTTTAAATCTTTTAGCCGATCAAGGTATTCCTGTTTATAATCAAATGGTTCTTATTAACTCTGTTAATAATCATCCGGCTATAGTGCAGGCACTTTCTCGGCGATTACTCTTTTTAAGAGCTAGACCTTATTATATGTTTCAATGCGACCCTTCTTTAGGAACAGATCACCTTCGTACTTCTATTAAAAATTCTCAGTGGATTCAAAAAAATCTCTGGGGTGTTTTATCCGGTTTAGCTGTTCCACGATTAGCTGTAGATCTTCCAGGAGGAGGAGGAAAAGTGGAATTGGTTCCCAATGGCCAAATCCAAACAAATAATCAATCACATACTTTTAAAGGTTGGGACGGAATGGTTGCTGATTATATCGACCCGGATGAAAAAACTATTCAACTTCCTTCTGATACAAGTTCTTATTTACAGGAATGGCAGACTTTAAATCAGCAAAGCTATGGAAATAATCCTAATATCACCAGGAAATCAGACTTGGATTTCAATTAATTTAAAGCTCTATACTTTTGCACCGATAATAAAAAATAATGGTAAAAAGAACTCAATCTATTATTTTATTTGTTTTAGGATTACTGGCCGGTATATTAATTTATTGGCTTACCAGTATTTCTTTTTTTTCCGGAACAGAAGGATTTGTTAATTCTTCCCGGATTATTGCTTCATCCAGTGGAGGTGACGGATTAAAAAATTGTGATCAAATAAACACAATAACTAACAAGGATAATATAGATATTTATTGTAGCTTTGTAACGGAAAAAAAAGATAAAGGAGTCGGTTACAAAGTGCGTTCCACGGTAGTTATAAAAACAGATCAGAAATCAAAAAAAGCGGTTGTTTCTGTAAAGAAGAAGCTTAAAGATACATCAAAACATATTACCGAAGCGGATTATTGTGGTGATGAGTGTGTGACACCTATTATAGTTGATATAGGAGATACTAAAGATTTAGCGGAAGTGTCTCAAGTTCTTCGGAATCAGGTTTCTAATGCGTTAAATAGAGAAGATGATCTTATTGAAGAAGCTGTTGAAGATGCTTATGATGTTTATAAGAAAAAACAGGAGATAAAACGTAGAATTGCAAATTGTGAAATAAGTCCGGAATCTACAATAGAGGATATTATTAAAATAAGTCCTACAGAAAAAATGGGGTGTAGAAAAGATCAATTAGCAGACATAAAAAAAGCGGAAGATAGAACTGACTTTTTTCATTCCACAGTAAAAAAGGATTTGTGGTATCTCGTTCAACAAGATGAACCTTTAGATCAATCTTTTTTTCGTTCTGAACCTATGAGAGAAATGGATAGTCGTGACTTTTTTGATTATGATTATTTTTCTGTACACTCTGCTATAGACACCGCTCAAAAATATAATGATTTAAGGCTTTTTATGCATGAATTAGGAGATAATAAATTAGCTGCTTTAAATACTATTAGTATGCAGATGCCTTTTTATTTTTACACACACGACACAATGACAGGTCGGCAAGATCGTATAATGTTGGAAAGAGCTTGGAACAGAAATTTTACGGAACGACCTTTTCCCTCTTATTATTCTCTTACTCTTAAACCTAGGAAAGCAAACAAAACACCACCCGCCAATAGGAGGGGAGGGCTTTCAGCTCAACAGTTTAGAGCTATTGTGAACTCTCCTGGTTTTCAAAAGTTATATAGACAATAAGTGAAGCCGCCATTAAATACTTGATGTTTTTCAGAGATGATAAAAGATTAAGTTTTCCTTTGATGCCCTAAAAGGTAATGGCGGCTTGACTTATTAACCCGATATGCCAGTTATCTTCTCTTGGAAATAAAACACCTACACCAGTACTCCATGTTAAACCTTCAGCCAATTGGTATTCCAGCATAAGTTCTTTATGGTAAAATAACACATCCATTTCAGAATAAGATATATGTATAGAGAAAATAGATTTTAGGTTTAAAGAATCCAATAAAGAAAAAGATAAAGAAGGAGATAGGTAAAAAGCGGAATGGAAAGAGTAATACTCTGATTGTGTTGTTTCTGCTTCTCCTTTTGGTTTTAAGTTTTCATACTCTTCAATTAAAAAAGATAAACGAGAGGAAAAAGAAGGATCAAAATGAAAAGCTTTTTTTTCTTCTGAAGTGGCCAACCCCATATCCAATCCCAGACTTAACCATTTTATAGGTGATTCCCAGTCTATATCCAAGACTCCACCATATACTTCATCTGAAGTTCTACCTACTTCCAACTGTGCTGTTAGTGTATCTGTGTTATAATATCCATAAATACCAATATAAGAGGGGATATTTTCCGCCTTGGAATTATCGCCCTCTATTCCTTGAGGAGAAGTTTTGTACATAGCCTCCACTCCATATTGATCTGTGGAAAAACCAGCCTGAATAAATAGGTTAAATAAAGTGTCATTAACGTAATGAACCATGGGCTGTATATAGTAGGAAGAACCTATAAAACCCCGCCAGGATATAAAACCACGACTTCCTTCCAAATTGTAGAATGGATCAAAAAGAGCAGAACTATCGTTATAGTACATTCCCAAGCCAAAATGATGAGGCTTCCAACCTACTTGAAGCAAGCCAAAATCGTGAGCTACCTCCAAGTATAAATCTCTAACGGCAATCCCGGGAAGAGAGACAGATTTCTCACTATCCCAGTTAAAATTCACGCCTTTCTGGATAGCGAACTTTCTACCGGCAAAATTATTAGAAACACTAGATGGAGTGCTTAATTGGAACCAGGATTTAACACGAACTTCATCAAAAGCTTTTATGTCTGGTTTTAGATGCAAATTATGGAAAGCTTCACTAGAACCCCAGTACTCAAAATCTCCGTTTTGTACTGTGTTTATTTCCAATAGATAAGAACCGGACCAGTCCAAAACAACAGCTTGTGCAGAGAAAATAGAAAGAGGAAAAACAATATATGTAATAAAACGTAGCATAAGGCACCTCTAGAAATTTTGATCTAAAAAACCTAACTTATTTTTACTCAAAATTGATTTTTCACTGTTTACATCAAGTCTGCCCTAAGTAAAAGAGTATTTTTTGTTTCAGGTCAATAAATAATGTATGTTGCCATACGTTACAATATGTTATTTCATAATTGGAAACAGTAAGATTGATTCTAATAATATCAATAAATTTAATGAAATAGTGGATTAAGCGCGACCCAGGTGGCTGCGAGAAAGTTCTTCTTCATAGTAACGAAAATAGAGCACTTCCCATTCAGTGCTATTTTCCGACACATTTCTTTTGAGGGAGGTAATTTTTTGGCGAACTTTTTGCTCAATTTTATTATGTTCTTGTATAAACGAAGACATAGCTCTATTTGCGGCGCGAAGAGCTTTGTCTTTATCCTGATATTGTACGAGCCCTTTATTTAAAAGCCCGTTTACAATCAAGTGTACCCAATTGGATTGTCTATCAGCAGATAACATAATTAAACTCTTTGTTAATTTAAATATTAATACTTTTTAAATTTATCTTAAATAATAATACCTTTTTCTTTAGCCATTTTTTTCTTTAGTAAAGGATACATTTTATATCTTTCAAATTGACCGGCATGAGTTTTCTCTAGTTGATCCAACATTTGGTCCACTTCTTTTTCTAATTCTTTTTCTTTATTTAGATCTTCAGAAAGAATGTGATGAATATGTGAAGCGGCTTCTTCTTCTCCGGCTTGCCATGTAACCAAGTTGTTTTTGTTCCACTCTTCAAATATGAGTTTGGCTAAGTAATGAGAAAGGCCGGATGTCCATCGCATGCTCTCATAGTCTCTTTACCTTTATATTCTGTCAAGTTTTTTACTTCTGTTGTAATTTTTACATTATTAATTAAGGTCTTGTTAGAAATATACCTAAATCATAGGAACAGTTTTTTCTTTAATATATAATTCTTACCACGAATATTATTTCTGTTTAAATCAAGAGGTTTATATGATTTTTTTAAGATCTTTTTTCACTTCTTTATTCTTTCTTTTTATTGCTTCTTCTTCAACTGTTTCTCTTGCTTGTCTGGAGAGTTTTTCATTTGATTCTATTGCGTCTGATTCCGCCTTCGTTAGTTTCGCAAAAAAACATTTAGGAGAAACCTGGGTTGAAACAATGGGAGCTAAGTGGGAACAAAGAATTACCCATGCCACTAGAAGATGGAGTACAAAAGATGAAAAAGATTTTCTCCGTTTTTTACAAGCCCGAATTGGAACAGAGGACACTCTTAAAAGAGTTAAATTCCCTTCTTATTTGAGTACTACAAGTTACAAGAAGTTTAGAGAGAGGGTGTCATTATATGAAGAATATATAGGAGAAGAGGGAGTAACAATAAGACTAAGGAGGTCTTTGGGAGGTTTTGATAGAGGAGAGATAAGTGAGATAAGAGGTGTAATTGAATATGTGGAAAGCTACATCGGAGTGGAAGCCACGAAAGAAAGAATGAGAGAAAATTTACGAGGTTTCTCTGATGCCAGGCTTTCGGAGTTAAAGGAAGTAGTGGAGTATGTGAAAGGCTATATAGGAGTGGAAGCTACGAAACAGAGAATGGAAAAGAGTTTACAAGCCTTTTCTACTGCCAAGCTTTCGGAGTTAAAGGAAGTGGTGGAGTATATAGAAAGCTACATAGGAGAGGGAGCTACGAAACAGAGGATGAAGAAGGATTTACAGGGTTTTTCTATGTTAAAAATAGATCAATTAAAACAATGGGAAGTAGATTGGGGTATTGAAACATTAAGAACAAGACTAAACCAATACAATCTCCAATATTTATTGGAACTTTATGGGGATCAGTAAAAAGAGGTTTGGATAATTTTTTAATGAGAAATATGTTATAATATTATGAATATGAAAACATCTCATAAAAAATTAAAAGAAAGTATCAAAGATTTTCCTGTTCAATGTGGTGTTTATCTGATGAAAGATATAAATAGTCATATTATTTATATTGGAAAAGCTAGAAATTTAAAGTCCAGGGTTCAATCTTATTGTTCTAATGATAAGAGTTTTAAAAATACTTTTCTTATTCCACGGATTCATAATATTGATTATATTTTAACAGATACGGAGGTGGAAGCCTACTTGCTGGAAGCTAGTTTGGTTAAAAAACATAAACCTCGTTACAATGTTCGTTTAAAAGATGATAAATCCTATCCTTACATTCGTTGTTCTATAGAAGAATCTTTTCCCCGATTCTATATGGAAAGAAAGGTAAAAAAGAAAGGTTCCCTTTATTTTGGACCTTATACGGAAGCTTTTTTTGCCAGGCGTATGGTGCGATTTTTAAATGAGCAATTTAAAATCAGGGATTGCAGTAATCATTTTATGAAGGGAAGAGATAAACCTTGTTTGACCTACCATATTGGTTTTTGCACGGCTCCTTGCGTGGATAAAGTGAATAAAGAAGATTATCTTCAACAAGTCAAAAAATCCTTGGTTTTTTTAAAAGGGAAAGGTCAGTCTGTTTTAAAAGAGATGGAAAGACAAATGCAAAAATTATCAGCGGAAGAACGATTTGAAGAGGCTGCACGAATACGGGATCGTATGAAAGCGATTGAGTTTTGTCGGGAAAAACAGTCTGTTGTAACTCAAAAGCAAAAAAACTTGGATGTGATAGCTTTTTATAATAAAAAACCGGCGGCACTTTTTCAAATATTAAATATACGGGCAGGGGCTGTTGTGGGACATCGTTTTCACTATGAATCCCATTTTTTTTCCGATTATTTTTGTTCTTTTATTACTCAATACTACATGGATAATCTAGTGCCGGATCTTATTTTATTATCTAATGAATTTTCTAATAAACAAGAAGGCCATGTTTTATTTTCCACTTTAGAGAAAATATTATGTAGAGCACAGGAAAAGTTAAATGGGACTCGCTCCAAAGTTTGTATCCGGGAACCTAGAGGAAGTGTTGAAAAAAAACTTATGGAGATGGCTTTTAAAAATGCTCAAAGTCATTTTGAGGAACAGCATTTCAAAAAACAAACTTTGGTTCAGGGTTTGGAGATGATTCAAAGAAAATTCCATTTGAAGAAGCTTCCGGAGCGTATAGAGTGTTTTGATGTCTCTCATTTTCAAGGAAAAGATCAAGTAGCTTCTCAAGTGGTTTTTGAAGAGGCTGTGCCAAAAAAAGAAGATTATAGAAAATACAAAATAAAGATGGTAAAGGGAGTTGATGATTTTGCTTCTCTTAAAGAAGTTCTGGATCGTCGTTTTAAACACAGTGAATATCCTGATCCTCATTTATTGGTTGTAGATGGAGGGAAAGGACAGTTGCAAAAAGCTTTGTTAGTCTTAAAGGAGGTGGGGAAAGAGGAAATTCCTGTGGTAGCCATGGCTAAGGCACGGGTAAAATCGGATTTTGCTTCAAAAGAAATTAACACAAGTAAAGAAAGATTTTTTTTACCAGGAAGAAAAAATCCTGTTGTTTTTCCTGCTGATTCTGAAGCTCTAAGGATTTTAATGCATTTAAGAGATGAAGCCCATCGTTTTGCAATTACTTATCATCGTCGTCTTGCTCAAAAATCTGTTCTCACTTAGTTGATTGCCGCTTTTTTTATTGTTATTTTGGTAAGAATGTTGGCCCGGCTGGCGGAATTGGTAGACGCGCATGACTTAGGATCATGTCTCTTTTGAGGTGGGGCTTCAAGTCCCTTGTATAACAAAAAATAGAAGTGTATTTCATACACTCTATTTTTTGGTGCCCGGCGAGGGACTTGAACCCCCACCTCAAAAGAGACATGATCCTAAGTCATGCGCGTCTACCAATTCCGCCAGCCGGGCCAACATTCTT
>JANQSX010000156.1 GCA_028279085.1 Bdellovibrionales bacterium | reverse complement strand
AGATAAAGTCCATATAAAGAGGTTAAGCTCAAAAATTGGTGAGGAGATAAACTTTCTAATTTATTGTTATTTAGATAAAGTAACTGTAAAGAAGTCAAGTTTGAAAACTGGTTGGGAGATAAATTTATTAAGTCATTATTGTCCAGATAAAGCCACTCCAAAGAATTCAAGCCTGAAAATTGGTGAGGAGACAAACTTTCTAAGTTATTAAAAGAAAGATCAAGCTGCTTTAAATTAGTTAAGCCTGAAAAATCGTCAGCCTTAAGTGTTTCTAGACCTAAATCAGATAAATCTAAAACCGTTATGGCTTTTAAAGCTTCAATTGTTACTTTTAAACAGTCTGTTTTTTTTACTATATGTAAAATAGCATTCTTAACTTGTTTTGTCCTATCACATATTAATGTTACCTTTGCCGTCCCGTCTATCTCCTCTTCACCACAACCAGTTAATATAAATAAATAGGAAAGAAGTAAAATTATAATTTTTTTCATTTTAAAACCTTTCTTTTTAAAAAAATCTTTATGAGATACGGTTTCCCTTTCAAATATATTTATAAGATGTTTTCTTTCTTATCTTTTTTAACTGATCCATACAATAGTTGCTTCCTCTTAGATGTATAGGTAAACAAGGAGGTGTTAAAAAAATAACTAACGTAAGATGTACGAAAATTTGATCTTAAAGAAACCTTAAAGAAGTACTAAAAAAATACTAAAGAAAAATTAAAAGAATAAAAAAAGTCATTTAGCAAAAAAAACAGGAAAACAAAAAGAGATGAGATAGACAAATGTAAAATTATTGTAATTGGTCTTCAATAAAGTTCTGTTTATTATTTCGTGTGTTCTCGTCATTCCGGACCCCCGCCTGCACGGGGGCAGGCTTTGATCCGGAATCCAGAGAATGTTTGTAGTTTCTTCTGGATTCCGGCCTACGCCGGAATGACAAAGCAAGCTTTTCCCGGTGATGAAACTCATGCTTATAAAAATTTAAGTCCTTCAAAATTAGCTATTGGTTTCAGTGTGGTGGTATTTGCTCCTTTGTTTCATCTGTGATTTTTGTATTTATGGATTGTTTCTGATTTTTTTTGCGTAGGGACTGGTTTTTTTGTAGGATACTGGTTATTCTTCCTTTTGGATTTTATGACGGATTTCTGTAACTGGAGAATAAAAAAACGAAAACCATAGTGGTTTAAATTATGAAACAACAAATTAAAGTTCCTTCTGTAGGAGAATCTGTGACACAGGCCACCATCGGGGAGTGGCAGAAAAAAACCGGTGATTATGTCCGACAAAATGATGTACTGGTGGTTATGGAGACGGATAAAGCCTCCATGGACCTGGTGGCGGAGCATAGTGGTCAACTTAACATCCTCAAACAAGAGGGAGAAGATGTAAAAATAGGTGAGATAATTGCTGAATTGGACACTTCTGTATCCCCACCTCCTGTTAAAGAAGAAAAATCTAAAGTTATTACCTCCTCAAGTACCACTTCCTCAGTTGAATCTATACCAAATAAAAATTTTCCTTCGGATAAACAGCTCATTGATGGATTATTAAATAAAAAAAGCTCTAGTTCAGGAGAAGTTTTGCAAACTTCTCCTAGTAGTCCTATGAGCCAAACCCTTTCTCCTGCTGTTAAAAAGCTTATAGTGGAAAATAATTTAAATCCTAATCAGATTCAGGGCCAGGGACCTGGTGGCCGAATCACTAAAGGGGATGTATTGGCTTTTCTGCAATCCCAAGTGAGTTCTGCACAAAATGTTACTTCTAAGGTAAGTCCTATTCCGGCGTTGGCAAAAATTCCAAAACCTTCTTTTCCTACGAGTCAAAATGAACAGACACGTGAAAAAATGAGTACTATTCGGAAAAGAATCGCTGAGCGATTAGTTCAATCTCAACAAAGTACAGCCACTCTTACTACTTTTAATGAAATTGATATGTCTGAAGTGATGAGTTTGCGTAGCCAGTACAAAGAAACTTTTCAAAAAAGACATAATGTTAAACTGGGTTTTATGGGATTTTTTATCAAGGCGGTTATTCAGGCTCTTCAAACTTTCCCTAAAGTAAACGCTTTTATTGAGGATGGAAATATTGTTTACAATCATTTCTGTCATATTGGGGTGGCTGTCAGTACGGATAAAGGTTTGGTGGTGCCGGTTATTCGGAATGCGGATCAGATGAAAATGCCGGATTTGGAAAGAGCTGTGCTTTATTATGCGGAAAAAGCGCGGGATGGAAAAATCAGTCCGGATGATTTGATAGGAGGGACTTTTACTATCAGCAATGGAGGGGTGTTTGGTTCTTTAATGTCCACTCCTATTTTGAACCCTCCGCAAAGCGGTATTTTAGGTATGCATAAAATTGAGCAAAGACCTGTTGTAGTGGATGGAAAAATAGAAGTCAAACCTATGATGTATGTTGCTTTGTCTTATGATCACCGAATGGTGGATGGCAGAGAGTCTGTGGGATTTTTACTAAAGATAAAAGAATG
The DNA here is from genome assembly GCA_028279085.1 of Bdellovibrionales bacterium. GTDB lineage: Bacteria > Bdellovibrionota > Bdellovibrionia > Bdellovibrionales > UBA1609 > JANQSP01. Next base: position 12,665 of record JANQSX010000156.1, on the reverse strand, counting down.
TGTGGAGGATCCCATTCGCCTTCTCATGGATGTTTAATTGTTTATTTGCTTCGGCTTTTTCAATTCTTATTGGATTATATTTTCTATGCTATAAGGTTAAAAATGGTAAATAAAAAAACGGAAGCGATAGATCAGCTTATAAATAGCTTTGAGGAATGGCAGCAAATCAGTAAAAGAAGTTATCAACAAGAGGTAAGCAAACTCAACATAGCTTTTGACAAGGCCCGTAAACTGGTCCATGATGATAAATTCAAAAGTGTTTTTCAAAAATGGCTGGACTGTGATGAGCCAAGGAGAAAAAAAGAAATAGCTAAGAAAGATTTTATAGAAAATTTTAAAAACTGGGTGAGAAAAATACGTGACTAAATAAGTTTAAAATTTGGAGAGGGAATATTATGTCTTATGATTTGATAGTTATTGGTTCCGGGCCAGGTGGTTATACAGGAGCTATTCGTGCGGCTCAGTTGGGCTTAAAAACGGCGGTGGTGGAAAAAGATAAATCCCTGGGAGGCACTTGTCTTAATGTGGGTTGCATTCCTTCAAAAGCTCTTCTGGATTCTTCCGAGCATTATCATTTTGCCAAGGAAGAAATGTCTGTTCATGGAATAAAAACATCTTCTGTTTCCCTGGATCTCACAGCTATGATGGGCCGAAAGAGCAAAATTGTAAAGGAACTGACAGGAGGTATTCAGTACCTTTTTAAAAAGAATAAAATCACTCGTTTTGAAGGGGTGGGTTCTTTTGTTTCTCCTCAGCAAGTGCAAGTTAAGAATGGTTCGGACACTCAGACTATTGAAGGAAAAAATATTATGTTAGCTACGGGAAGTGTTCCTAATGATTTACCTGGTGTGGCTTTTGACGGAAAAAGAATTATTTCTTCTACGGAAGCTTTAAGTTTAAATAAACTTCCGAAAAAACTTTTGATCGTGGGAGGAGGATATATCGGATTGGAGATGGCTTCGGTGTGGTCCCGTTTGGGAACAGAAGTGATTGTGTTAGAATACGCAGACAAACTTTGTCCGATGATGGATCAGGAGTTGTCTAAAAATTTATTTAAAGTATTGCAAAAACAAAACATAAAATTTCTTTTGGAAAGTGCTGTTCAAGAAGCGCAAAGTACAAAGTCGGGTGTGGAACTGTCATATAAAGATAAAGCGGGAAAAATTCATTCTCTGAAGGGGGATTATGTTTTATTGGCTGTGGGCCGCAAGCCTTATTCTGAAGGTTTGGGTTTGGAAAAAGTAAACATTCAAACCGATGAAAAGGATTTTGTTCCTGTGGATTCTCATTGGAGAGTAAAAAATCATTCTCATATTTTTGCTATAGGTGATCTGATTGGTGGAGCCATGTTAGCTCATAAGGCGGAGGAAGAAGGGGTGGCTGTAGCTGAAATCATTGCCGGTCAAGCCGGTCATGTGAATTATGAAACAGTGCCTTCCGTTATCTATACTTGGCCGGAGGTGGCTAGTGTCGGTAAAACAGAGGAAGAATTAAAGAAAGAATCTCATTCCTATAAGTCCGGTAAATTTCCGTTTACAGCTAATGGAAGAGCTAAAGCTTTGGGTTACACGGAGGGTTTTGTGAAAATTTTAGCTGACACCAATACGGATCAAGTTTTGGGTGTGCATATTTTGGGTCCCAGAGCTTCTGACATGGTAGCGGAGGCTGTGGTGGCTATGGAATTTGGTGCCAGCAGTGAAGATTTAGCTAGAAGTTTTCACGCACATCCTACTTTGTCTGAAGTAATGAGAGAAGCTGCATTGAATGTAGATAAAAGAGCGCGACAAATCTGACTTTCAGACCATGATGTTTAAAGAAAAATTATAAAAAAGGTTAGTTACATTGGCACGTTTAGATTATTTAAACAGAGGTAATCTGGATTATATTGAAAGCTTATTTCAACAATATAAAGAAAATCCGAACCAGACTCCTCCGGAATGGAAAATATTTTTTAATGGAGTGGAACTGGCACAGGATTTGTCTTCCGGTTTTCTTCCTGAAAAAGAATTAGCGGTTTTTCAGCTTATCTCCGCTTATCGCAATGACGGTCACTTGAAAGCTCAGTTGGATCCTTTGCGGCTTACACAGAATAATCATTCAAAACATACGGCGCTTTCCACTTTTGGATTGGATGAGAAGGACTTAAATAAAACTTTTCAAATTAGTTCTATTTTGGGAATGAAATCGGGAGCTTCACTTCTAAACATCCTGGATTTTATGGAAAAAATCTACTGTGGAACTATCAGTCTTCAAGTGGGGGGTTGTCAGCCTGAAGTAAGAGAATGGTTTTTTAATGAATTTGAAGGAAGAGGAGAGAAGTTTCAGCTATCTGCTGATCAAAAGAAAAACATATTTTATGAATTAGCTAAAACAGAAGCCTTGGAAAAATTTTTACACTCTCGTTTTGTGGGAGCCAAGCGATTTTCCATAGAGGGTGGGGATGCACTTATCCCTATGTTGGAATACTTGGCTGAAAGAGGTGTTGAAAGAGAAATAAAAGAATTGATTATCGGAATGGCTCACAGGGGTCGTTTAAATGTTTTGAATAATTTTATGAATCAAGCAACAGAAATTGTCTTTATGGAATTTGACGGAGGAAAAGCACTTCAGCATTTTGATTTTGACGGGGATGTTAAATACCACATGGGTTACTCCTCAGTAAAAGCATTTAAAAATGGTTCATCTTGTAATATTTTATTAGCTTATAATCCCAGTCATTTGGAAGCTGTCAATCCGGTTGTGTGCGGAATTGCCCGTGCCAGACAGAGAGAATTAAAAGATAAAAAACACAGAAAAGCTGTCCTGCCGGTATTGATTCATGGGGATGCCGCTTTTAGCGGGCAAGGTTCTGTGAGTGAAACTCTGCAACTTTCTGAGTTGGAGGGTTTTACTACTGGAGGAGTTTTTCATATCATTTTAAACAATCAAATAGGGTTTACGACAGATCCTTTGGATGCACGCTCTTCTGTTCATGCTTCTGATCTAGCCAAAGCTATTCAGGCTCCTGTTTTGTTGGTCAATGCTGATGATGTAAATGCTTGTATCAAAGCAACCGATATGGCTTTGCGATTTCGGCAAAAATTTGGAAAAGATATTTTTATAGATTTAATTTGTTATCGCCGATTTGGTCACAATGAGGGGGATGAGCCGGCTTTTACACAGCCGCAGATGTATAAAAAAATAAAAAAGCACCCTACAGCTATGAAGATTTATGCAAAAGAACTGGAAACAGAAAATTTATTAAGCGAAAAAGAAACACAGGATTTTTATAATGAGCAGATTCAAGATCTGCAAAATATTTTAGATAAAACAAGAAAAAACAGCACCACTCTCACAAAGGAAGATTTAAAAGGGAAATTATGGGAACAGTATAAAAAAACAGATGAAAATGATTTATTTAAAGAAGTGGATACTTGTCCTCTAGATCACAATCTAGATAAAACCCTTCAAGCACTCACTCAAATTCCTTCTGATTTTAATCTTCATCCCAAGGTAAAAAAACTTATTCAAGACAGACAGAAAAAAGTAAAAGAGGATCGGCTGGACTGGGCTTTATGTGAATTAGCTGCTTATGGAACTTTATGTTTGGAAAATCATCCGGTTCGTATATCCGGTCAAGATTGTAAAAGAGGAACTTTTTCTCATCGTCATGCCGTTTACTTTGATACGGAAACGGGCAGGGAGTACTCCCCTCTTTCTTTGTTAAATTCTGATAAGGGAGAGTTTTGTATTTACAATTCTCTTCTTTCTGAAATGGCGGTAGTGGGTTTTGAATATGGTAATGCCTGTGCTGATCATTCTTTTTTTACTTTATGGGAAGCTCAATTTGGAGATTTTGCTAATGGAGCACAAATTATTATCGATCAATTCATTAGTAGTGGGGAAGAAAAGTGGATGCAAAATTGTGGTTTGGTTTTACTTTTACCTCATGGTTACGAAGGACAGGGTCCGGAACACTCCAGTGCGCGGTTAGAGCGCTTTTTACAACTTTGTGCTCAAGGAAATATGCAAGTATGTTATCCGACTACTCCTGCCAATTTTTTTCATTTATTGAGACGACAAATAAAAAGAGATTTTAGAAAACCTTTAATAGTGATGACTCCTAAATCTCTTTTAAGGCATCCTGAAGTGGTTTCCTCTAAGAAAGATTTGATTCGTTCTTCCGGCTTTCAGGAAGTGATAGCGGATCCACGGGTACAAAAACCAAAAAATATAGAGGTGCTGATTTTGTGTAGTGGAAAAGTGTATTTTGATTTGAAACAGGAAAGAGAAAAATCTGCAGAAAATTTAAGTCATACTGCTTTAGTGCGGATGGAACAGCTATACCCTTTTCCTAAGCTGGCTCTTACTCCTTTTTTAAATGGTTATCATCGATTGAAAAAAGTGATTTGGATACAGGAAGAACCGGCTAATATGGGAGCTCTCTCTTATATAATACCCCGACTAGAGATTTTTATGAAAGAACTGGGAATGGACAATATTTCTTTAAATTATCTCAGTCGTAAAGAAAAAGCCTCTCCAGCAACGGGTTCTTCTCAAACTCATAAAAAAGAATACGAAGAACTAATAAGAGACCTTTTTATAAATATAAGGGTATAAAATGAGTAATACAATTGATAAGCATTATACTGATCCCCGTCTCGTAGCTATTTACGATCTTGATAATCCCTGGTCAGCAGACACGGACTATTATTTATCCCTTGCTACTAAGAATAAAATGAATATTCTTGATTTAGGATGTGGTACAGGAATCTTGGCTTGTGCTTTTGCGGCTAAAGGTCATTTTGTAACAGGTGTGGAGCCATCTCAACAAATGCTTGAGCAAGCTAAGAAAAAACAACATGCAGATAAAGTGAACTGGATTTGCTCTCTAGCTGAAAATTTTTATTCAAATCAAAAGTTTGATTTAATTATAATGACCGGTCATGTTTTTCAGGTATTCATTACAGATAATGAAATACAAAACATTTTGAGAATAATGAGATCACACCTTGCAAATGAGGGAATTGTTGCTTTTGAATCTTTAAACCCCAACCAAAAACTATGGGAACACTGGAAATCCGATACATATAAAACTATTGCTAACGGAAAAGAAGTGATTAAATCCTGGAAGGAGATTAATTCCATTGAGAATAATAAAGTTACATTTTCTAATGTTTATCAATTTCCAGACACTATTATTACATCACAAAGTACATTTTGTTTTTTAAGTTACAAAGACTTGAAGGAAAAAGTTGAGCAAGAAGGGTTTAGTATTGTGAAAGCTCATGGTGATTGGTCTCGCACACCATTTACCGAAAATAGCAAAGAAATTATTCTTGTTCTGGAAGCCAAAGGTTAATATATGATAGTTCTATATAATCAACTGGTTTTTGTTTTAAATAAAATAAAAATTGAACTACGAAAGGTCATTAATTGGCATGGAGTTTATCAGTTTTGCTGTGTAAAAAATAAAATTTGACATTTTGTTCAATTTTTGAAGAATAAGGAAAAAGTAAGACCCGCTAGCTCAGTTTGGTAGAGCATCTCCCTTTTAAGGAGAGGGTCCTTGGTTCGAGCCCAAGGCGGGTCACATTGCGTTCCCTTCGTCTAGCGGTTAGGATACCACCCTTTCACGGTGAAGACACGGGTTCGATTCCCGTAGGGAACGCCATTTGTTTTCTTAAGTATTGATTTTACTAAAGTTTCTCACTTAAAAACATTTTTTGACGGGATTTTGACGGGATTTTTCTTGAGGATTCTCAAAACAATTAAAAATAAGTTGGTTACAACTGACTATCTTTAAAGAGAGCAGAAAAAGTTTTCTCTCCCATATCTGGACTCAAAAGAGCGATAGTCTTTGCATACCTTTGAGTCATTCTTACTTCCGTATGTCCAAGACTGGCTTGAACAGCAGAGATATTTTTTGTCGTCATCAAAGCAATTGTTGCGTAAGTATGACGGCAAATGTGAGTTGAACGCCAAGGGAGTTTTAATGCTACAAAACCAGCATTGAAAGCGGATTGAATTGCATTGTATCTTATCAATCCTCCCTCCTCATTCGTAAAAACCAAATTACTTACAGACTGCCTCTTTGCTTCTTTAAGAATATTTTTTAATTTCTCAGGAAGCATAAGAAGCCTAGCTGATTGATTTGTCTTAGTCACTTCTTCCAAAAAAGCTTCTTTGGTATGATGATCCCAACGCACTCGTCTTATTACTCTGGCTATACCTTTTCCCAAGTCAATCTCTTCCCATTTCATTCCGCAAGCTTCACCCACACGAGCACCAGTGGAAAGCATAAAAACTGCAAGCCTCCAATAAGAAGGATTGCTTCTGTGTTCTTTTAACCACTCCACCCATGCTTTTGCATCTTCAGGCTGAATATAATAATCCGGCCTTCGGGGTTTATTCTGTTTAAAGACACACATCTGCTTATGCTTCTTAGTAATAGGAACATTAAAATCTTCATTAAGAAAATTTCTATACCAGTTTAAAACATTGCTTAAAAGTTTTAACTCATGAACAAAACTTTTTCTGCCTTTATTTTTTATCGTAGGATGTTTTTTTAACCAACTAAGCCACTCAACAATTTTTATCCCCCTAAGCTCAGACATTTTCATATTCGCTAAGGGACTTGAATATAAGTAGGTCAACTGACTCTTATATTTTTGTAGAGTGGAACTCATTAGTCGTGTTTCAATATCTTTACAAAATTCATCTATGCAATCTTTAACCCTCATTTGGTCACTAAGACTTGTAGGACTGGCAGTGAATTTATGTTTTTCTTTTTCATGCCATAAAAAAGCTTCTTTTCTTGTAGAAAAATTTTTTACAGCTATACGAACACCCTTTACAAAAACTTCAGCTTGATAGAAAGTAACTGGTTTTTGTTGTTTTTTTGTGCGGTATTTTCTTTTGATTATCGCCATCGTGGTTCCTCCTTTTGGTTTAACCACTCCTGCACGCTCCCCTTAAGAAAAAACCATTTCTTGCCAATTTTGACATGAGGGATTTTTCCAAGAGCTACCCAATTACGGATAGTCTGAGGAGCTAACCCAATGATAACCGCTAATTCCTCTACACTTATTAAATTTATTCGGTTGTCAAAGAACTCAGTCTTCCGCTCTTTAGAGTTGAAGACCCTAACAGCTTTTATCTTAGTCCTTTTTTTTAATTTAGACAACTTTAAAGCATCGCTGCAATTCAACAATTCTAATTGTTCTTCATCCTTTCTTTTACCCATACTCATCCTCTCAAAAAAGATAACGGCCTCCCTCAATGAGAGAGGCCGTCCCTTTTTTTATGATTCCTTCCATTCCTTTTTTTTGGAAAGAAGATAATCACCATCCCTGTTTTGAAGTTTAATTTTCAAAACATAGCCTTCCTCTTTTTTTCGGGGAAAAGCGACACCACAACGAGTAAATTCTTTCCGCTCTTTCCCGTCTTTATCCTTGTAAGTATCAATACTGAATACTTCTAACATTTGGTTCATAAAAACCTCCTTTATGGTTTTGTATTTTTGATTATGCTGAACTCAAGTTGAAAAAATCATCCATAGGCAAACCTCCTTTCAAAAAATAAAAAACTGTAACTGATGTCTCAAGACACTTTTTTTTCAAACCAAATTTATTTGATTTTTTTAGTCGTGAAATTTTGGGATGCTTTCCCAAAATTTTACGACCCAAAAAAATCACACCTACCTTCAAACCAGAACCCAGACCCTCACCTACACACCACCACCAACCCAACCACAACACACACTACCCACATACCTGACCACCTCCACGAACCGAAGGATGAGGGGGGGTGGTCAGGGATGGGGGTAGTATAAAACCCTTTATTTTCAAGGGGTTGGTGGTGGTTTCCAAAATAGCTACTTTGCGATGGTGTTTGCGATTGATTTTCATACTTTCACCATACCTTTCATAGCTGAAGACCCTCCCTTTCCCATTCTTCATCAGCTGGTTTCTCAAGCGAGAGCCTATGCCTTTCCCATTCTGAACGAAGCCTATCCTGCTCCTCCTCAGCTTCCTTCACATCAAAAAACTCATCCTTAGACCACACAGGAGGGAGGACTTTCCACACTGAGAGAACGGCTTGACCTACCGACAAGAGCCTCCTAAGAAGACTTGAGCGACCCTCCTTACTCCTTTCTGACAGAGAGCTTTTAGTCCTCCAGACCCTCAGTAAGTCCTCCCTATGATATGCCTTATCAATCAAAACAGCTTGACCAACAGAGAGTTTTTTAAAGACATCAAACTCTATTCGCATCTCCTTAACTTCCCTAAGACTTCCCATTCCGGTCATCTCTTCCTCTGTTTCTGTGCCTGTAATCTGATAAGTTTTCTTTCTTGAAGAGAAAGTTCCAGCTATCCCTGACCAAGTTTCAGCGTCTTCAGGAACATCCTGGCGGAAGATAATCTTGCTGGAAGTGTTGCCTATAATCTGCTCTTTGAACTCTGAAGTAACAGCCTTTAAGTCGGCCAAGCCCTGACAAAAGAGATGAATACCTATCTTGGAAGACCTTGCCATTTTCAAAAAATCTGCAAAATCCTGGGTCGCAAAAGAACCAAACTCATCTATGAAGCAGGCACAAAAGTTATAGTCAAAGTTCTTTTGACCGGCCTGTATTTGATTGGAAAGCACCTTTAAGTCTTGAAGTATTATGCGACCAATACGGCGAGAAATATCCCCATAACCATTTACATTCATCTGAAAATAGGCAATCTGTTTCTTCTCTAAGACATCTGAGAGAGAAAGTTTTGTTTTTTTACTATTTACTTTAGGGGATATAGTGTCTGTAAAAACAGCCGAATCAATAGAGGATATTTGAGAAAAGACCCCTGCTAAATCAGAATGTTTTATCTGAAAGGCAGAGTTAAGTCCTGACTTTAATCTCTCTTTATGTTCATGTTTTTCCAGTCTATTTATCTCTTTTTGTAAAACTCTAAGTTTTTCTTTATTGGAAATAAGCTCTCTTAAGCTGGAAAAGGTAATAGGTTTATTTAAAACCTCAAGAGCATACAAAACCGCTCCAAGCCATAAGGAAGCTTGAGCTTTAAAATACTCATGCTCAAATCTCAATCCGTCTATCAAACGGGCTTTAATCTGCTCACTTGTTCCATTCTCAAGAGGATTATAAGAGACAGACTTTTCAGGAAAAGAAAGTGAGAAGAGATAAAAATCGTCTTCTCTATCATAAAGCTTGGCTCTTTCCTTCATTTCCGATATGTCTTCTTTTTCCCCTTTAGGGTCTATGATGATAATAGGATGCTTATGTTTTAAAGAATGATTGAGAAGGGTTTTAAGAAGAGTTGTCTTGCCCTGACCTGTAGCTCCTGAAACAATAAGATGCTGACTTCTTGACTTTAAATCCAAGCAGACAGGTTCTTTGGAAATAAGAGAGATACCAATAGGAGTTTTACTTTTATCCTCTATTAAAGGAAGAAGCTTTTTAAAGTTAAGTTTTTTAAACCTTAAATTCTTTGTAGTAATTTTCTCAGTTTTAACATCTGTTTTTCTGTCTTTCCTTGAAAAGAGCCACCTTAGAGCAAAAAGAAAAGCTGAACCAAGAAAGAAATAAAAAATATTCCAATTATTGAACAGAGTTTGCTTTTCATGGGCAAATGAATAAATCCAAAGACATCCCACAAGAAGACCAAAAAACACAAGGGAGCGGATAAGATTTTCAAATGTGCTTCCTATATTGGATTTAGACTTAACGGGAGCTATGGAAAATTGAATGATAGTCCATATACCCACAAGCAATTCTTCAAAAAATTCTTCTAAGGTTTTATCCTTCTCTTTATTCATTCATTCCTCGCTCTTTTTTTAACCATTCAATTAAGGAAGTTTTTCCATGAGAGTAAGAGAAAACATTTTCTGGTTCTGCATAGTGGGCAATGCCAATCCCGTCCTTATAAGCAAAAAATTCTAATAGCCTGTCTTTTTTCTTTAAAAACCCCACGACATAGAGAACATGAGAAAAGCTGGAATTACTATAATCAATAGTCTTTAAATCATAACGATTTTTAGATTTGATATTCAGTTCAAGCTCTACGGCTAATTTAAAACCTTCTCCTTCAAAATAAAAATCAGGATAAGGCTCATGGCCTCCTGATTCCAAAGTGCCTTTTCTTTCTCTTATTTCATTTTCAAAAAATGCAGGAGTTTTTAAAATACTTTGCAATCTTTCTTTAAGAGAAAAGAGTAAAATCTGATGATTGATTTTGTTTCTACTGAGCTTTAGGTATTCATAATTACTTAAATGACTTCTTTTTAAATAAACAATTTTTTTATTCTCTCCAATAACACAAAGGCTCTCTTTATCTAAAATGTTTTTAAAGTGTCTTGACCTAATATCCTCTATAACTACATATCCATATTTTGAAAGGTCATTTAATCTTCTTGAAGCTGTTGAGTAGGAAGGGAAAAAGTTCACAACATCTCTATAAAAACAAAAATCCTGTCTTCTGATAAAGTTCATAATGGCTTTATCTCTTTCACTTAGTTTTACTTGCATTTATTCCCTCTATATTTTTCTTATTCTTTTTGCTGGATTTTAAAAATTGATTGAGCTTTATTCTCATGGAAGGCTCTTTCAAAGCCTGCTGGACAAGAAAATCAACAGGAGTATGGTCTTCAATAAATTTATTTTTAAATTGAGTGGTTAATCCTTTTAAAAGAGATAAAAACAATAAGTCTTGTATGTTTTGATTGTCTTTTTGCTTCCAGCCCCTTTTCTTTAAAGTGTTTGAAACCTCTTGAACCTGATTAAAAACCTCTTCCGGAACTTTAATTCTTATAGTGCAGTGCTTTTCCATTTTTCCTCCTTATTTGATAACAACTTTTAAAAGCTTTATGTTTTTAAGTTCCAAATAACTAAGCCTTTGTCTTTTTTCTGTCTCTATAATAGAGAGCTTTCCCATTTTGTTTTGTAAATCTGTATTGATAAAATGAACTCCAGCTTGGGGAATTTGTGTCCTTAAAGCTAAACCTAAAACAGAAGGCAAACTTTCAAAAAAGTTTAGTGCTATGTCTTTTAAAACTGATTCTCTTAAATCCCCATTAAGAAAAATAGGAAAGCTCTCAATGGCTGTTGTCTCATTATTTAAAATAACCTCATCAAAGATAACTAAAGCTTTGTTGGTGTTTTTTACTCCCTTAATTTTTCCTGAAAGAACAGCAGGAAAGGGATAAGTTACAATGGCATAAAGCGGAAACTCTTCTGTGAAAGATGCGATAACTGGATAAGGGATATTTACCCTTAAAGCTGTTCCTCTCTTTATAGAGGATGCTGGTTTTTCATTAAAGATTAAAAACTCTTTGCTAAAGGAAAAAGACTGCCGTTTAAATTTTAAAGGGAGTGTCTTTTTCTTTTTTGTTGAATTTTGTTTTTTTGTCTTCTCTCTTTTTAATTCAAACACGACTTCCTCTTCTATACTGAAAGCAGAATAAGGAAAGAAGAAAAGTGGTAAGAAAAGTAAAAGAGTAAGTTTCATTTTTTATCCCCCCAAGAGAAATCCAGGATTTTTCTAATTGTGAAATCCTTCTCCCTCAAGCCCTGGGCAGAAGGCAAAGGGCTGTTCGGGAGGGCGGATTTTATTTTAAGTGAGCTTTCTTTATGGCTTAGGACTTTGACATAGTCATAATGAGACTTTTTGGCAGGGATGAGACTAAAGAGAAATACTTTGCCCTTACATTTAAGAATAAGGTTTGAAGGCTCAGACCTCCATTTTTTTAAAAGAATATGAGCCTCTGTCTTGCTTATCTTATCAATTTCTGCCTTTATATCATTAGGAGATCCAACAAGGGCTTTTGTAATAGGACAGGGAAGACTTAAAAGGCTTACTCGTCCGGGAAAAAGAAAAATAGTCTCAGGCTTATTTTCCTGAGAAAAAACAAATTTTACACTTTCCGCTTTTACTTCTGCTATGAACAAAAGAGATAAAAGAGCAAAAAGGATAAATTCACTTAACTTCAACACTTGAAACACTATACCTCCAGGGGTTCTCAAAACTCCTTTGATTAGAAGTCAAAGAAAGTAAAACGAGCTTTGTCTTCTCTGTTAAAACACCTTTTTTAAACAGATAGTTTTTGATTGTTATTTCATACTGACTTCTCTTTATTTTCTTAATGCTTAAAACTTCTGATGACTGGATGACTTTGTGCTTTTTTATAAAGCCTGCCATTTCCTTAAACTCAGGCTTTTTCTTGTTCCATAAACCTTCTGTCATTAAATCGCCGGCTAAAGAGATATGTCTTTTATAGCTCTCATCATTAAAATTTAAGGTGAGAGCCAGAAAGTGCCTTATAAAATTTCCTGTCTCTATGGGGTCTTTTTCTTCATCCGTTATCAGCTGATAGGAGCTTCCAATTTTTCCAATGAGGATGACCTGAGTTTTATTTTGAAAGGCCAGATAACTTGTAACTGATGCCCATAAGAAAAGGCCAATTATAAGGTAAATAAAAAGCATTTCCTGTTTATAAATCAGCCATAAAAACTTCATAGCTCGTTATCCTTATCTATTTTTTGGTTATGGCGGGGGGCGATGTTATTTTCCTCCCCCTCTATCCAATCCTCTTTGTGAATACCCTCATTAAAGAATTCTGACTTTTGTTCTGTATTTGAGACTTTAGATTCTAAGTTCTCACTTTTTGGGTTTTCCAAAATGCTTTGATTA
>JANQSX010000152.1 GCA_028279085.1 Bdellovibrionales bacterium | reverse complement strand
GAGCAGGTATACCATGCCCACTTTCCAGGCCAAAGCAAGGAAAATACCCTTTATGTTGCATGTTGGGAGAAGATTGGTGGTACTATAATGATCACCTATCTCGGCCCACATCCAAACAAAGACAAATATAAAGGAGTATGTTATTAGTATCTAGTGAATTTTTTTCACTCCACAGTTTAAAAAATTGTAAGAATTAATCTTTTTTTATACTGATTCGGGTTGAACTTTGATATATATCCTGATTGTGAATTTTAATGTCATTCCGAACTTGATTCGGAATCCCTTGAAAGGTCTAAACAACCTTTCAAGTTTACAATAGCTATATTATTTAATAAGGATATATATGCGCTTCAAAATTTCACTTATTATTTTTTCATTGTTCACTGTATTTTCCCCGTCAATAACCTTTTCCTGTATGAGAGCCTTTCCTTCTAAGAAGGCATCTTCAAGTGCAACAAAAAAACAAGTTTCTGCCGGTGATATTTTTTTGAATTTTGCAAAAGAGCAGTTGGGGAAAGAATGGACTGAAACAATGGGAAAGGATTGGTTAGAGAAGATCACCCGCGCTACTGCGAAATGGAGTCCGGAAGAGGCTCAGAAATTTCTGAAATTTTTAAGAAATCGTATTGGAGAAGAAAATACAATAAAAAGAATCAAATCAACTTCTTATTTTCCCTATATGAATTACAGGTCTTTTATGGAAAAAGTAACCTTGTACGAGCAGTATATAGGAGAAGAAGGAGTAACAAGCCGTTTACAAAAGTCTTTTGGAGGATTTCATAAAGGACAAGTGAATGAAATAAGATCAGGGGTGGAGTTTTTAAAAAGCTATATTGGAGAAGAGATGACCATTCAGAAAATGGAACAGGATCTTCAAGTGTTCTCCAACATCAAGTCCGAGAGGCTAAAACTAGTGGTAGAGCTTATAGAAGGCTATCTTGGAAAAGAAGAGATGGTTCAGAGAGTGAGTGAAGATTTGCGCGTCTTTGCCAGAGCTAGATTTGATGAACTACAACCAGCGCTGGAATCTACGGAAAAACTCCTTGGAGGAGGGATCCAAGCTAAAGAACAAGTCAAAGTAGTTTTACAAGAAAACCTTATAACTATCCTAACTAGACATCCCATGTAGCTAAGCTTACTTATTCATTGATAAAACTACTCAAGGCTTTTTATTTCCTCTTCTATCAATTTCCGATAGGACGCTGGATCCATCAAATCAGCTAAATCCCCTTCCCGACTCATTTCCACCCTGACTAACCAACCATCTCTCATAGGATCATCACTAATCAATCCAGGAGTCAGACTCCCATTAATTTCCACCACCTCTCCTGACACAGGAAGATACAAATCGCTAACATGCTTATTACTTTCCACTAATCCAAAAATCTGTCTTTTTTCAAAACTTTGACCTTTTTTCGGTAACCGCCAACTCACAATTTCACCTAGACGATCTTGAGCGTAATAAGTGATTCCAATAGTCACTGTATTTCTATCATCCAGGGAAATCCATTCATGGGTTCGGGTATAATAATAATTGTCTTCAGGAACAATCAGTCTTCTAGGGGTTTCCTCTGTCATCTTTTTCCTCCTTTTTATTTACATAAGATATAACATTTACTTCTTTATAAAGGGTGTGGCAACAATTTCAGCCGGAACAGGGTTTTTGTGAACTTCCACCTGGATGGATTGAGCGGGAGAGGAATATTCAAGCGGCACATAAGCTAAACCAATCATCCGATCCAAACAAGGTGACTTCGCACCGCCGGTCACTTTTCCCACAGTTTTTCCATCAACTAAAACAACACTGCCTTTGCGCGGTACACCCACAGATTCGGACAGTTGAAACCCTACCCATTTTTGACTGATTTTTGTTTTTATTTGAGAAAGCGCAGTAGAACCAATAAAATTTGTCGGATTTTTAAGCACCCAAGAAAGACCCACCGAGTAAGGGTCTATATTCTCATCCAAATCTTTTCCATATAAAGGATATTTCATTTCCATACGCAAAGTATCCCGCGCTGCCAATCCTACAGGGACACAACCATAATCCTTTCCTTTCTCCAAAAGATTCCTCCACAGAGCGGGAGCTTTTTCAGGAGAGATTAAAATCTCAAAGCCTTTTTCTCCTGTATAACCCGTAGCAGATATTAAAACCGACTGATCTAAAAGAGAAAACCAACGAAAATGATTTTTTTTAATTTCCAAAATACTTCCTTCATTAAGA
>JANQSX010000151.1 GCA_028279085.1 Bdellovibrionales bacterium | reverse complement strand
TTTAAATGGTCGTGAAAATCCACCCGCCATTTAACAACAGAACCTAAAATCCGCATCAGGTCCAATAACTTTTCTGTTTGTCTTTTTAAAGGAGATTTTAATTTCACTTTAAAAACTTTAAAACCCTGAGCTAACATTTTATCAGCTTCAAAAAAAGTTTCTATATCAGAGATGAGATAATGACTTAAGGGAATGTTTAGTGAGCTAAGGAGGTTTATTTTCTTAGCTACAGCTAAAGCTTCCACTCTCGCAATGGCAATAGTTCTTTCCAGTAAAAGTGTAAATTTTTTCTCTTTTAACAGTTTCAAATGAACTTCTAAGGAAGCTTCTCCTTTTTCCGGCCAGGGATGAAGATCGGCATGGCCCGTTTTACCATCAGTAAACTCCACTTTTAATAAAGCTCCTGAACGAAACCGGTTCTTTTGTTTCAACTTCAATTCATAAGGAGAAATCCAGACTTTTAAAATTTCTGAAGATAGGTTCATTTAAAATAACAATCCAAAAGATAAAATACACACAAATGACAAATAATACATACCAGTTAAACTAAACACCGGACTATATAAATTTTCTTTATTAAAAGCTTTATATAAAAGCCGATGTATATAAAAAGAAAGAGGGAGTAAGAACAAAGGAAGGAGAAACATAAGAAAATATTCTTTATGAGAAGCGGATTTAAAAAACCAATAAAGCCCTAACAAATAGGGTAAATAATGTGTCAAACTCCATTCAAACATTCCAAAGCCACGACCAAATCTCACCACCAAAGTTTTCTTTTTTGCCTGACGATCGGATTCTTCATCCCTTAAATTATTAACTAAAAATAAATTTAAAGCCAAAAGACCGCATTGAAAACCTAAAATTAAAGTCTCTTTATCCCATTGCCCTGTATTGAGATAAGCCACAGCACTGACAGGAATAACACCAAAAAATAAAAGCACAAAAAAATCAGCCAGACCGGTATAAGCTAAAGGATAAGGTCCACCGGTATAAAGATAAGCTAAAGCAAGACTTATTAATCCTATTACTAAAATAGGCACACCTCCTTTGAACACCAAATAGCTACCGGCAACAGCCGCTAAAAAAAGACAAACAAAACCGGCTTTAAGCAGTTGAGAGGGAGAAATAATTTTTTGCTGAACGGCTCGCTTTGGTCCCTTTCGCAAAAAATTATCCGCGCCTTTTAGAAAATCCAAAGCATCATTAAAAAAATGAGTAGCCACCTGAATGCATAAAACACAAAAAAGCAAAATCCCGTTTAACAAAAAAGAAAAGTTTTCCCAGATAGAAAAAGAAAAAGAGATGCCTAAAACTAAGGGACCTATACCCACCAGCAAAGGCTTAAGGCGAGCGGATAAAATCCACCATTTCCAGTAAATAGGCAACATCTTTTTTTCCCACTTTAAGGATAACGGGGGAATTTGGAAAAATCCGGTTTTCGTTTTTCTAAAAAGGCCCGCTTTCCTTCCTTAGCCTCTTCGCTTAAATAATAGAGTAAAGTAGCGTTGCCGGCGAAATCCATCAGCCCTTGTTGTCCATCACAATCCGCATTGAGTGCTGCTTTTAAACAACGAATAGCCAAAGGGGAATGTTTTAATATTTCCTCACACCATTTAAGAGTTTCCTTTTCCAGATCTTCATAAGAAACAACCTTATTTACCAAGCCCATTTCTAAAGCTTCCCCAGCGCTATATTGACGACACAGATACCATATTTCCCGAGCTTTTTTTTGTCCCACAATGCGAGCTAGATAAGCGCTACCTAAACCACCATCAAAAGACCCAACCTTCGGCCCTGTTTGACCAAAGCGAGCATTATCTGCAGCTATAGTGAGATCACAAACCACATGAAGCACATGGCCTCCCCCAATAGCATAACCCGCCACCATAGCAATAACCGGCTTAGGTAAGCTGCGAATCTGCTTTTGCACATCTAAAATATTCAGTCGGGGAATACCATCTCCCCCTACATAACCACCTTCTCCCCGTACTTTCTGATCTCCTCCTGAACAAAAAGCTTCTTTTCCCTGACCGGTTAAAATCACCACACCCACTGTTTTTTCATCTCTCACCCATTCAAAAGCTTTTTTCATTTCCTCCACCGTTTGCGGACGAAAAGCATTTCGCACCTCAGGGCGACAAATAGTGATTTTAGCCACTCCCTGTTCCGTCTTTTCCAACAGAATATCTTGATATTTTTTAATAAGAATCCATTTTTGATCGGACATTTTTCTCTCTATCAATTACTTTACAACTTTTGTTTTTTGAAAATAAAGACCGGTTAAATGAGCTAAAAAATCCTTTTTAAAAACAAGAGAAAGCAGAGGAAAACACACCACACCAGTCAAACAGGAAAGAAGAAATCTCCAAAACAACAGAAAAGGATGAACTTCTGTTTGAGCACCTTTAGCGGATAATCTCACTTTGGCCAAAGCTTCTCCAAAAGTTTCAAAACAAAATAGACGACAGGCTAAACAATAAATTTGAGAGAAAAATAAAAAGGCTATTAAAATTTTTGGCCATATAGACCATAACACTGTTTCCGGTTCTGATTGAGTTAAAAATACAAATGAAATTAAAGGAGGGAAAAACAACAGGGAAATAACAAAGGCATCCGTTATATAACTTTTTAAAGAGAAATAAAAAGTTTTTTCAAAAGCTACAGGGGAGTTAAGAGGAGTCTTTTCCGTTTGTTCTTTTTTTTCATCAGAAAGTGATAGAGTTTTATCTGGTAATACGGAAGAGCTTACGGGAGGAGATGAGTGGGAAGCAGAAAGGGTTTGTGTAAACAAGGCTTGCTTTTTAGACTCTGAATTTAAAGGGCTTTCCTTTCCCAACCAGGGTTTTTCTAAAAGAGATAAAAGATGTTCATAAGTTTGAACATTATCTAAATCCAACTTTTTAGGTAAAATACCCTCCGGTAAATGCTCAGAAAACTTAGGGGGTGGTTTCTTTTTGTCTCCCCTTTTATGAACGGATTGAAAAATCAGTTTATCTTCATAAAAACCCAATCCTTCGCTCAAGGGTTTAAGTGAAAAATCTTCCATTACTTCCTCTTTATATATTAGACTCTAGAGTTTTCGTTTTTTAAACAAAACCATTACACAATGGGAAGTCATATTACCTGTTTTACAACTAATATATAAAGCTTTACTCAGTGCTTCAGATTATAATATGCAATATTTTATAGAGATAAACAGTCCGTTACAGAAGGTTTGATGTCTCCGGTTTCTTTATTGAGAGACCTTTGTATTTCTTCCCGATGAACTTTTGTTTCTTTAGGAGCTTCAATACCTAAACGAACTTGACGACCTTTTACTTGAACCACTTGAATTTTTATCTTACCGTCAATGACAATACTGCTTCCTACCTTACGAGTCAGTACTAACATTTTTAGACCTCCTTGCCTTATAAACTGTTTCCTTTCCAATTTTAAATACGCACCACAGAACAGGTTGCAAAGTAATGCTTATTACATGATTTGTCAAATTGATGCTAAAAAATTGAAAATTTTTCTTTTTTAATTAAAAAAAAAGGGTTTTTAGGGCTTTTTGACTAAACCAGTTATTAGACATTTTTGAAATTTCGCAATATTTCTTATTTTGCAATTCACAATATCTTGTCTTTTAAACAAAAAAATCAAACACTATGACCGGTTAGACTAAAGTTCTGATTCTTATACAGTTTCACGGAAGAAAGTATTATGAATTTTTTTCTATATGTTGTTTTTCTTTTTGTATATTTTACCCATACAAGCTCCTTAGCAAAGCCCCATGAAGAAAGATATCTATCCACTAGAGTTTCGATCCATAAGTCAAACTCTTTTAAATCATTAAAAAATATAAATATAGAAAAACAGGGTTTTTTATTAAAAAATCCTTTTTCTGATTTACCCCTTATACACAATTTATGGGTGGAACGTTGGATT
>JANQSX010000148.1 GCA_028279085.1 Bdellovibrionales bacterium | reverse complement strand
AGAGATTATAAAAAAAGGTTTTCGTCCGGCTCTTATCGGTGGGGACCACAGCCAGTCTTTTGCCACAGTTAGTGCTCTTTTAAATGCGTACCCTGATCTCAGAATAATATGGCTTGATGCTCATGCAGATATAAATACTCCGGAAACCAGTTTTTCCGGCAACATCCATGGCATGCCGGTTGCCGGACTGATGGGACTTTCCGAAAAGGAAGATTGGAATAAAAATTGGCTCAATCAAACTCTTACACCTGATCGTTTAGTTTACTTTGGCCTAAGGGATCTGGATGAGGGAGAAGTAGCTTTTATGAAAAAATACAATATTGAAAACTACACCCCTCAAGATATACATAATAGGAGTTTAGAAAGTATTCTCAAAGATATTACCAAAAGGTGGAAAAACCAACCTGTTCATCTGAGTTTTGATATTGATGTTTTGGATAGCTCTTTAGTGCCCTGTACGTTCACTCCTGTTGCTAATGGTATCAATTTAAAAGAGGCTCTTACAATTACAAACTGGGTGAAAAAAGAGCTTCAAATTGTTTCTTTTGAAATTGCGGAATTTAACCCTGAACTGGCTAAAACAAAACAAGAGCTAGAGACTACAGAATATCATGTTCAAACTATTCTCAATGATTTACTGAGTCCTGTATAAAACAGCATTATAAATGCCTAATTCACATAGCATCATTGTATTTTACATCCTATGTATTTTTTACATCCTGTAAAATTAGCATTGAAAAATGAATATTTTTATATATTATGTCTTGAATTTGCCGCGACCCTCATTGCCGCAACCCCCATTTAGAATCAATAGAAAGGGCGATATATGTTTTTATTTAGAAAGTTTTTGTTACTCTTTATTTTGATTGGTGCTCTCACTCCATTTGCTGTTTTTGGAATGTGCTCACAAGCGTTTTCCGAGTTCATTATTGAAATAAAACTTCCTGAGAGACTGAGAAGCACTTTATATAATAAAAATATTCATACTATCGAAGATTTAACTTCAAAAACGGCTGAAGAGCTTATGAGATTAGATTTGTTTACAGGGGGGAAATTTCTTAGAAAAATAGAGGCAGGCTTAGCCAAAAAAGGTATGAGTTTAGCTTCTTTTCCGTATGGTCCTTTAAATTTATTAAATATTTCCAGCCATACTAAAGCTTCTCTTCACTACGCTGGTATTCACACTATAGAAGCTTTAGTTTTAAAAACACCTGTAGAACTTATGGAGCGATTTAATAATGGTAGAATATCATACTATGCCAGAAGAAAAATGCTTAATGAAGTTAAAGCGGTTTTAGCTGAGAGAGGATTAAGCTTAGCCACTGCCACCCTTAGTCCTTTAACAAGTGTGAATACATTAGGTTTTTCCTACAATATTAAGAATATATTTCGTTTTACCCGCATTTATACCGTTGAGGATTTAACTTCAAAAACAGTTGAGGATATTATGAAGTTGCCGGATTTCGGAAGAGAGTATCTTAAACAAGTTCAAGAGATTTTAGCTGATGGAGGGTTACAGTTAGCCCCTCATTCTGATCCTTCAAGCGTAAATTCATTAGGCTTTTCTATTCATGTTAGAAATGCTCTTTCTAATGCCGAGATTTATACCATAGAAGCTTTAACTTCAAAAACACCCGTAGAACTTATAAACTCCGGTTATTTTAGAAGAAGGTCTCTTAAAGAAGTCAAAACCGTATTAGCTGAGAGAGGATTAAAACTAGCCTCTGTTCCTTTTGATCCTACAGTCAGTGTAAATAGATTAGGTGTTTCTTCTAGCATTAAGGATATTTTTTATAGAGCCGGCATTCGTACTATTGGGGAGCTAACTTCAAAAACAGCCGAGGAACTAATGATAGGCATTCCCAATCCTGAAAGTAGAAAACTCATTGAACAAATTGAAGTAGCTTTAGCTGAAAGAGATTTAAGGCTAGCTTCCGCTCCTCATTAGAAGTGTTTTTTCATAAATATATATACTTGACTGAAGATTCTTATTAAAATTACAATTATAAGAAGCTATGAAAGAAGAAGCCCCATTAAAAATAGATTTTTCAGAAGAACAAGAGTGCCATCTTATAGAGGTCGCAGGGGAAATCAGCTATTCGGTCACATCCCTTTTTCAGGAAAAAATGGATGCAGCTCTAAAAGAACAGAAAAAAAATATTCTTATTGATTTATCTCAGGTCGCTTACATTTCCAGCGCCGGTCTTCGTGTTCTACTGAAATTTGGAAAGGATGTTTCAGCAGAGGGTAAAAACCTTGTTCTTTGCGGATTGAATCAATTCGTTTCCTCTGTTTTTAAAGTGTCAGGCTTTGATAGAATTTTCAATATTCAAACAGACAGGGCCAAAGCTTTTGAATTTCTTTTAAAATAAATAATGTCTATAAAAAACACTTTATATATCATTTTTTCCCTTCTGTTAATTGCCGCATTGACCTCTTTTATTTTATTGTTTTTTATTTTAAAGACAGAAGATCAGGTGATACAGTCAGAGCAATTAAGGGCTAAGGCTCTTTTCCTGGCAGATTCCGTACGCCAAAGTTCTGACAATTTAACAGCAATGGCTCGAAATTATACCGTCACGGGAGAGCCAAGGTATAGAAAATACTTTAATCAGATTATTGATATTCGAAATGGATCCATACCCCGTCCTGACAATTATGACAATTTCTATTGGCATTTCGTTATGGCTACGGGTTTCGATCCCGAAGCTCAGTTAAGTAGTCAGACACATATTTTAAAAGAGGAGTTATATAAGAAAGCTGTTTCTTTGAATGCCCTGATTGCTGATTTAAATTTAACAGAAGCTGAAGCCGCTCTATTAAGAAAATCAAAATTTAATTCTGATACTCTCATTCATATTGAAAACCGAGCTATGAACGCCATAGTGGGTTTATATCCTGATGAAAATGGCAATTACATTATTAAAGGAAAACCTGATTTTAAGTTGGCAAGAAACTTAATGCATAGTGAAGAATACCATAGAGCTAAAGCGGAAATTATGGATCCGATTTATGAGTTTTTTAAAAAAATTTCAAAAAGAACACAGGAGCAATTAAATCTCTATCATACAAGAGGACGAAGATTAAAATTAACTTTGATGGTTATTCTAATTTCTTCTGTTTTTCTCATTTTTCTATCAGTGCTCTTTACTTATAATCAATTTAAACAATCAAAAAAATCCGATCTCATAAAAAAGAAAGGCAAAATACATTTTTTTTCCGTTGCCTTGACTCCATTGGGAACAGCCACCTTAGCCAGCGTTTTAATTTGCAGTTCCGCATGGTGGTTTTTAGAAGAAACAAAAGGGCAATTTTATAAAAATACTAAATATGAAATGGAAAGTATTCTTAATGGCACTTATAAATCCCTTATGGATTTTTTTGAAAACCTTGAAGATGAAGTAAAATCCATTAAAGAGATTTTGAGTAACGAAAAAATACCGGATTTTTTAACAGCAAAAAAATATAATTTAGTACGTTCCCATTCTTTAAAAATTCTAAAACCTTTTATTTTGGAAAAGGGATATGAAAATTTCTTTATTTTAAATTCTAACGGAACAGTGGTATCAAGCATTTCTTCTCAATGGGTAGATACTCATTTACAAAAAGAGATTCCGGAATATTTTATGAAACAAATAAAGCAGCCCCCAAAGCACAGAGCCATTCTTATGCCCTATAAATCAAAAGACCAAAAGGAAAAAAATATCTTCTTTAAATCCTTACTGGTTGGAACGGGTTTATTTGATAGCCAGAAAAAAAATACAGGATTTCTTATCGTGGAACTAAAAACTCAAAAGAAATTCTCAGAGATTCTTCACAGAGGTTTAATTGGGGAAACAGGAGAAAGTTATGCCTTTAATCATTTAGGGCAAATGTTAAGTGAAAGCCGATTTAATTATCAACTAAAAAAAATGGGTTTGTTTCCAAAGGAAGGAGAGTATTTGGAAGTGCGCCTTCCTGTGGAAAAACTTTTTAAAGACTCTGTAACAAAAACTCATGAAAATCAGCCTTTAACTTTAATGGCCAGGCAAGCTACACAAGGCATCAATGGTATTTCCTTGAAACCTTATAAAGATTATCGGGGTATTCCCGTAGTGGGAGCCTGGGTGTGGAATGAATTGTATCAATTCGGTGTTACAACAGAAATGGACTTCACAGAAGCCTTTTCCAGTTTAACAAGCTACAAAAAACAAACTTTTTTTGGTATCTCACTGACTCTTATACTCATTTATCTTCTTACCGGCTTCTTCATTTGGAGTCGTATCAAAACTACCTCTATTAATAATGAATTACAAAGTGCTTATACCATTATTAAAAAGCACAGTGATCGTATGAAAGAGGAATTAGATGTTGGATATAAAATACAAATGAGCATGCTACCGGTAAAGTTTCCTTCCCGAAAAGAATTATCTTTATTTGCTCATGTTAAACCGGCTCAGGAAATAGGAGGAGACTATTATGATTTTTCAATGGTTGATAAAAATAAACTGTATTTCGGTATAGGGGATGTATCAGGAAAGGGAGTCCCTTCCGCCTTATTTATGGCCATTACAAAAACTCTGATAAAATCTAACTTACAACATAATCACAACCCAAATGATATCGTTTCCAATGTTAATAAAGAAATAGCTAAAGATAATCCTTCCTGTATGTTTGTCACCTTGGTTGTTTGCATTTTAGATCTGAAAACCGGTGAGGTGTCTTTTACAAATGCCGGTCACAATTTTCCTTATATAAAAAGAAGGGAGGGAAATATTACAACATTAACACAAACTCACGGTCCGGCAGTGGGAGTTATTTCAAATAATACTTACTATCAAGATACTGTAAAATTGAAGAAAGGGGATGTGCTGTTTCTCTATACAGATGGTATTACGGAAGCTTTTAACATGGATAAAAGTCTTTTTGGAGAGGAACGGCTTTTAGAATTATTGAAAAGCACTTCCACAGACAACATTGAGAATTTTTCTCATTTTGTTTTAAATAAAGTATCCTCCTTTTCCAAAGGGATGATACAACATGATGATATTACTCTTTTAGCATTAAAATATCATGGTATTGGATAACCAGTGATCCTCAATTGAAAAATAATGAAAGATAAAAATGATGACACAAAAAACTTATATCCATATATTTAAAAATAATTCTAATGCCATAGATGAATTAACGGAATTCCTAAATACTATAGGAGAGCATCATAAAATATCAAAAGATATTGTGCTACAAATTCGCTTGTCTCTGGAAGAACTTATTGTGAATATTATATCATATAGCTACGATGATAATAAAAGCCATGATATTAAATTAACAATTCATGTTAATAAAAAAAATATGACCTTTCTTCTTATAGATGACGGCAAACCCTTTAATCCATTGGAAGTGGAAGTAAAGAATATAGATATCCCTTTGAAAGACAGACCTATAGGAGGAATGGGCATTCCTCTTGCCAGAACATTTATGGATAAAGCGTCTTATAAACATCAAAAAGGTTTTAATCAACTCACTTTAACAAAGGTCTTATCCTGATATTTTGTCCACATTTACAAAAACCTTTAGTTTTGATGTTGCTATTCCCTTAAAAAAACCTTTTGTAGGAGGCACATCTGCATAATCCCGCCCGACGGCCACTCGAATATGAGACCTATTTGTTAATTGATTATTCGTAGGATCAAAGCCCAACCAACCAAAAGGGGGTAAAAAACATTCCAACCAGGCATGAGTTTCATTGGGAAGATGTTGATTTACTTTATCCGCTTGATAAAAATATCCTGAAACATAGCGGGTCGGGATGCCCCATAAACGAGCAATAGTAATCATAACATGAGTGTAGTCCTGGCACACTCCACACCTTGTCTGCAGTATATCCTCTATAGGGGAGTGCACATGAGTGGTATTGGTTTTATAAGTGAATAAGGAAAATAATTGTTGATTTAATTTTATAAGACTGGCTAGAGGATCAGAGAGTTTTTTTATTTTGTGGTTTTCAATAAAGGAAGCTAATGTGGAGGAGGAGCGGGCAAAAAAACTAGGCTGGAACCAATGCCAATGTGTGCCTTTTTCCTTCAACTGAACCAAGGCTTCCCAGTGAATTTTATTTGGAAGAGGCGGCTCTTTTTCACTGACATATAATGTAGATAGGGATGTAATACTCAGTTCTTTAATTCTTTTTGGTATATTAAAGTAATGTCTTTTATTTTCAAAACAATCCCTGTATTGAAATACAGGGGGTGAGTTGCTGACTTGTAATTTGAAGGACTTTTTTTGCTGATACTCATTTTCCAGCGGCTCAACAGCTAAAATCATAATGTTTTCAGACACAGGCTCGGAATAAGAAAAATGTGTATCATGGTGAACATTGTAGGTAGCTTTTTTTTTCATATCAGGCCAGGGTAATTAAGCTTTTTTTAGTTCACTTTTTTACATAGAATGTTGAAAGTAAGAGTTAACTATATCTTCATGTATTTTCTGAGACTGCGTTTTTATATTTTCCAAAAACTCCGCTAAAGTACCTTCTATAGGTTTGTAGGTTATGGCTGTCTTCAAGGACTGTACTGATTTATAAACTGTATTGAAAGGATAGGAACTGCTCTTTGGATCAATTCTTTTTAGAGTGTTTTCTATTTGATTCACAGAAAAACAAAGAGAACAAGGCACTTCGGGATGACTTAAAAGCATCTGTATTACATTGGATAATTTCATATCCAAAGTGTATATCTGACGATAAAAATCAAAAGCATCACAATAAAGCAATAAACTGATTAATTCTTTTTCTCCTTCCTTCCAACCCATAATAAATTTTACATGGGTTTCCAAAAGAGAAGCTGTTTGCTGCAGTCGTTCCAGAAAACGACCCAACTGTAGAAAATCAAAACCTTCTCCCTTATAGAGAGTATTGTCAGATAAACCGTAAAAAAGATAGATGGAACTTATAGTATCACTATAAAAATCCGACATTTTATGAGGCCAGATGTCCGGCATTTTTGAAGCTTCCAGTTGCAGATAGGTGCGATTAAGTTGAGACCACATTGAATTACTGATCTGTTCACGGGATTGTCTCGCGTTTTCTCTAGCTATTTGAAGACAGCTTAAGACAGAGAGGGGCTGTTCTTTTTCAAAAGTGAGGTGATCCACCAAAGTATAAGCATCAGCTAAGCAGAAATCATCTGAATCCTGCGGACTATTGCCTAACAGTTCTCCTCCTGGTGGAGAGATATCAAAGCTTTTAAAAATCCAATACCACCCAATGGAAAGCGTTTGAGGGGAATCTTCCGACAAATGATTAACCTGCACATTAAGAAGTTGAGAGATAAACTTTGCCCTCTCAAGATAACGAGTCATCCAATAAAGATTGCTGGCTACTCTTGAAATCATGAAACCTCTCTTTTTTTGTTATCTATAACCCAGATATCCTTAGCTCCCCCTCCTTGGCTGGAATTAACAACCAGACTATTTTTTTTCAGGGCTACACGACAAAGTCCTCCAGGCACCAGACTCATTTTATCACTGTATAAAACAAAAGGGCGAAAATCCACATGACGGGGTTCTACTGTATCACCTACAAAGCAAGGGGAGGTGGATAAAGGTAAAACAGGTTGGGATACATAGTTTTCAGGATCAGATTGAAGTTTTAAGGCAAATTCTTCAGTTTCTTTTTTTGAAGCCATTGGTCCGATGAACATTCCATCGCCTCCCGCTCCCCCAACAGTCTTAACAACCAGGTTTTCTAAGTTCTTTAGGGTGTGTTTTAGTTCTTTTGGTCTTCGACAAAGATAAGTTTTCACATTGGATAAAATAGGATCCTGTTCCAGGTAATAACGGATAATTTCAGGAATATATGAATAAACCGCTTTGTCATCAGCCACTCCTGTTCCCGGAGCATTGGACAGCACTACAGAACCAGACTGGTAGGCTGAAAAAAGACCTGGCACACCTAAATAGGAATCAGGCCGAAAACTTAAGGGGTCCAAAAAATCGTCATTTATTCTACTGTAAATCACATCCACTTTTTTCAACCCTTGTGTGGTTTTCATATATACAGTGTTATTATGAACCTGGAGATCCTGACCTTGAACAAGCTCCACGCCCATTTGAGAAGCTAAAAAAACATGTTCAAAATAAGCGGAATTATAAGGCCCTGGAGTCAGGAGCACAACTTGAGCTTCTTCTTTCTTCGCACTCAGATAAAATAAAGTTTTCAAAAGTTCCAGACAGTAGGACTCAATAGGCTGAATGTTGCATTTTCTAAAAACAGAGAGAAAGTTTTTTATCATCGCTTGTCGGCAGGTCAGCATATAAGAGCTTCCTGAAGGTACTCGCAGGTTGTCCTCTAAAACAAAAAAACCTTCTTTTGTGCGAACCAGGTCCGTGCCACACAGGGAAACATAAACATCCTCGGGAACGGGTACCTTTTTCATCTGTAAGCGAAAATTTTTACAACTGTAAATAAGGTCCTTGGGAACAACATTGTCTTTTAAAATCTGCTCTTTATGATAAATATCCCACAAGAAAAGATTAATGGCCTGGATTCTTTGCTCCAGCCCCTTTTTGATAAAGTCCCAATCTTCATAACTCATCAGTCTGGGAATGCAGTCTATCGGAAAAAGGCGCTCTGATTTTTGTTTTTCATCGTAAATATTAAAAGTGATTCCATGATGCAGAAAAAACTGGGATGTGTTGGCTTGGAGATTTTTAAAAACATCTTCGGGAATATCGTTGAACTCCTGAAAAAAAGTTTCAGTGAAAGACCTTGATTGTGCCGGTGCAGAAAACATCTCGTCATAAGTATCTGTTTTTAATTGATAATTTTTAAAAAGAGAACCTAATGTATTTGTCTGCATATCAAAGTACCACTTTTTATGAAGTATTATCTTTATATCATTTTTAACAATTGTTAAATAATAGCAAGAATAATAAGAAAAAACATCAGTTAGTTAAAATGGAATAGACCATATCTCTTTTGCTTGCTCTGCTAACCATCTTTGACGAGCTAAAATATTCGCTTTATTCCAATTATCGTAATCTGTAATCTTTTTTGTAATCTTAATAGAACTTTTATTATATTGCTCTCTCTTTTTCTGAAAAGGTAAACTGCTCACACCTTTATTATCATTTCGCGATAATAGAGTCACATTTCCAATACAGTATATATAACTTTCTATCTCTTCATCTTTAAATGATTCCCCCCACAAAGCGGAAGGATTTTTAGGAAGAATATGTTCTAGTGTTAAATCCGACTCATCTGAAATATCCGCCTCAGGGTTTAAACGATTTTCAATCCTTTTTAAAAGATAACGAACTTTTTTTTCTGCCCTCTGATTTTTAAAATTTTTATCTCTAAAAGATTGTATAAAAGTCTCATCTTCAGGGTATACCTGTTTTAAAAGGTTGCGCACCTTTCTTAAAGAAAAACCGGAAGAATTGATAAGTTGAGTTATATCATTATAAACTCTTTCCAAAGGACCTGGGAGTTTATTACCTATAACATTGTAACGAATAGACAGCGTTTCCACATAATAAAGAAATGTGAAAAAACCTCTAACATCAAACTTATGAAAAGCAGCTATTAGAGCACTCTGAGGAAGGGTAATATTAAATAAATTGAGAGTTTTTAAGCCAATTAGTTTGTTTTTATTATTATATTGACCATCTTTACAGGATTTCCAAAATTCATCTTTTTCATCTTTAAGAGCGGCATAAATTTCTGAATTTTTCTGTAAATAATCAAGATACTCATTTGCTTTTTCTTTAGTGTCCAATTCTGTTTTTATGTGTTTAAACAACTCTGTTTTTCTGGCAAATGAATTTCTCGTATTCCAGTCCACACGAATAAAATGAGAAAACTCATGCTCTCCCAACTGTTTTGTGATTTCAGTCCATCGTTCTTCTAATTGAACAAGTTGATTTTCATGAAGACTCTTATTAGTATCAATCAACGAAAAAATATAATTTTTTACCAAATCTGGGGTAGATAACTGAACACCGCGCGCATTAAGAGTTTCAAAGATAGTATAAGCATTTGCATCACTTCCAACAGTAATTGTTGTAAAGAAAAGTTTATCCACTATACTTTCTATAAATTGAGCAATGTTCTTACCATTCTGTGAACACTGAACTTGTCTAAACTCCTCTTCAAAATAATTAAAAGCTTGTCCCATAAGCCTTTCTGACACCTTTATTCTTCTTTGTGGCGGAGGTTTTAACTGACAAAGATAATTTCTAAAATATAAAGAATTATTTCTGTTAAGAGTTATTTTATTTTCAAAAGAAAGGGAAACAGGATCAATAAATCCGATAAAACTGCTAATTAAGGTCTTTTCTCTTTCTTTATTTTCTTCGGATTCTTTATTTTGATCTATGAGTTTCCGTAATTGTCCAAGAGCCGACAAAATAAGAATACTAATTGTAGTAAGCCTTTGCTGTCCATCAATAATTACAAAATTTTTATTATCTGAAGACTTCAAAACAAGGTAGCCCATATAGTGAGCTTCCTGACTGTCTCTCAACTTCAAGACATCCTGCCATAAATCATACCATTGTTCCTGTTTCCAGGAGTAATCTCTTTGAAACCTGGGAACTGTATATTTCAATCCATTACCCATAATTTGGCGAAAAGATTGATTCTTAGTATCATACTGAAAAGCCATACAGCTAACTTAACTTATTTTATTTATATTTTCCAGTCTTTGTACGAAATTGACTGACTGAACAGAGATGACATTCTGAACTAAGAATTTGATTTTAAATCTTCTGTTTTATTCCACTTAAAAAGAGGATGAAGTTTTAAATGGGCTTCTTGAAGTTTTTCCAAAGAATCAGATCCTCCACGGTGAATTACACAAATCACATTTTCTATCAGTGCTCCCTCCTCTCTCATAGATTGCGCGCTTTTTATCACTTGTCCGCCGGTAGTAATAACATCTTCTACAATGCACACTTTTTGATTTTGAATGGAACAACCTTCTGTGATTTTTTTTGTGCCATATTCCTTCGCCTTCTTTCTCACAAAAACAACAGGCAGTTCAGTGGTCAATGAAAGAGCAACAGCTAAAGGAATACCACCCATTTCCAACCCGGCTAAAACCTGTGTGTCAGAAGGAATAAGTGTTTTTAAATGTTCAGCAATAGCGCTTAATAAAACAGGAGAAGATTCAAAAAGATATTTATTAAAATATTCAGTGGAATGCTGCCCTGAACGCAAAACAAAGTGGCCTTTTAATAGAGATGTTTTTTGAATTTCTTCAAATAATGTTGTTTTATCCATAAAATTTTCACCTTATGTATATTTAATAAAAGGAAAATACAACAGAAATAAAAACGATTAAACTACATAAAAATAAATGACCTTTTTATAGGCTGTTAAAGAAAAACAATTTATATACAGGACTAGACTAAATAAATACCTATAATTGCCCGAATTTTTCTAATTTACTAAAAATATAGAGCATTGCATCATTTTTTGTAAGATTTAGAAATAAAAGGAAATATTATATTTAAGTCCAGTTTCTGTTTTAGTGCTTGCCGTATCAGAATAAGACTGTATAGACTATTTTCAGTGATAAATTTTTCGAAGGAGGGCAAGGATGCTCATTAACAATGATAAGGACTTTTTATTTTCTTCACCTATCGTAGTAAAACAAATGAAAACTTACCTGCAAGAACGCGGCCTTTCAAAGAGAGAGTCCGAAGTTGTTATCTTAGTTGTCCAAGGATTAACAAATAAACAAGTAGCTGACCGACTTTGTGTAGCGGAAAAAACAGTCAAATTCCATCTCACTAACGTATATAAAAGAATGAAAATCTCCCGTCGATCTCAAATTATCTGGACCCTTCCTATGGCTCAATTTATAGAAAATGCAAAAGACAACACAGGAACTGTCTCCCCTCAGCAAAACACGGGTCAAAATCCGCAAATAGATGAAAATTCCATACCTATTGGAAATTCCACAGTAACGGACAATTTATAGTCTGAATCAATATTTCTCATACATTGCCTTTTACATTAGTTTTATATTTTCATTAATATAAAAGCTCTTCTTCATTTGTACTTTTGTTAAAGAAAAAGCTACATTTAAATATATTAAATAAAAAATCCCACCAAGGAGATAAACATAATGGAAAAATCTGTTCCTCCATCTCACTCTTTTGTTCAAATGACAGAATTAATTTTACCTAACCATATGAATGCTTTAGGTACAGCTTTTGGTGGTGTTATTATGTCCTGGATTGACATTGCAGCCTCTATATCCGCTAGCAGACATTGTTCTAAAAATGCCGTTACAGCCAGTATTGATGATGTGCACTTTTTAGCTCCTGTTTATAAAGGTGATGTTGTGTGTTTAACAGCTCAAGTGAATTACACTCATAAAACCTCAATGGAAGTAGGGGTAAAAGTAACAGCGGAAAGTGTAAGAACAAAAAATCTGCGTCACACAGCAACAGCTTATCTGACCTTTGTTGCTTTAGATGAGCAACGCAAACCCACTCCCGTTCCTCCCCTTCTATTGGAAACAGAAGAGGAAAAAAAACGTTTTGAACAAGCAAAAATACGTAGAAAATGGCGTCTGGAAAGAAGAAGAAGCCAATTTATCTAATATATTTTAGAATCCACGACAAATTGACATTAAAGTGCTACTTTCTTACACTGAATAAAAAATAAAAAGGAGATTAAAATGCCAATTACCCTGCCTGAACTGCCTTATCCTAAAACGGCTTTAGCCCCTCACATTTCCGAAGAAACATTGAATTATCACTATGGAAAACACCATCAGGCTTATGTAAATAAATTAAATGGCTTGTTGGAAAATAACAGTGAATTTGCAAAAGCCTCTTTAGAAGAAATGATTAAAAACTCTTCCGGTGCAATATTTAATAACGCCGCTCAAGTATGGAATCATACTTTCTACTGGAATTCTCTGTCCCCTACCGGAGGAAACAACCCTTCTCAGGAAACGGCTGATGCTTTGGAAAAAGCCTTTGGATCTGTAGAAAAATTTAAAGAACAATTCACTGCCTGTGCTTTGGGACAATTCGGTTCCGGTTGGGCCTGGCTTGTAAAAAATGCTAATGGAAAATTAGAAATACAATCCACCGGAAATGCAAACAACCCTCTCCAACAAGGAAACACCCCTATTCTAACCTGTGATGTATGGGAACATGCTTATTACATCGATTACAGAAATGCTCGTCCTTCCTATTTATCCGCTTTTTGGAATATAGTGAATTGGGATTTTGTCACTAAAAATATTTTTAATTAAAATCCATAAGAAAAAAATTAACTCTATTAAACCAAAAGTGAGGTATAACGAATAAATGATTCATATAGAAAGGAACCGCGACACATTTAATTGTTTTGCGGAACTATGTCTTTAAAAAGAGTACGCGGCACTGAGGACTTAAAGGAAGAAGATCTACAAAAGCACAATCTTGTAGTTCAAACGGCCAAGGAAGTTGCTCAGCATTTTTGTTTTCAGGAAATTTCCACTCCCATTTTTGAATTTACAGAAGTATTTAGTCGCACTCTAGGTGTGGACTCTGATATCGTCAATAAAGAGATGTTCACCTTTAAAGACCGTAATGGGGAAAGCCTTACCTTACGACCGGAAGGAACAGCAGGAAACGCACGGCACTTTATTACGGAAAAATTACACCAACAATTACCATTAAGGTTTTTATATCAAGGTCCTCTTTTTCGCTACGAACGACCTCAAAAAGGAAGATTACGACAATTTCATCAAGTAGGTGTGGAATTATTGGGAGAGCCTAATCCCAGAGGAGATATTGAGTGTATCTCCCTGGCCTGGTTATTATTTAAAAAACTAGGTTTGGAAAAAGAAGTAACTCTGGAAATAAACAGTATTGGAGACATAGACAGCCGAAATCAACATAAAGAAGCCCTATTGGATTATTTAAAGCCACTAAAAAATAAGCTGAGTGAAGACAGCCGCAGGCGATTAAAAAAAAATCCACTGAGAATCCTGGACTCAAAAGAAAAGCAGGATAAAGAAATTATTCAATCCGCTCCTTCCATACAAAATTTTCTTAATCAAAGATCAAAAGACTTTTTTTCAGATGTTTTACAAGGATTAGACACATTGCAAATACCCTGGAAACTTAATCCGTTTTTAGTACGAGGTTTGGATTATTACAATCATTGTGTCTTTGAGTTTAAATCAAATAGTAAAAAATTAGGTTCTCAAAACACTATTCTGGCCGGAGGCCGTTACGATCGCCTTGTTGAAATGATGGCGGAAGGAGGCGATAGGATTCACGGAGTAGGCTGGGGTGCCGGAATTGAAAGAATTTGTTTTCTAATTACAAAAGTTCCGTTTCTTCCGCGACCCATCTCTCTTATTCCTCTAGGAGAAGAAGCGGAAAAAATAGCTGTAAAAATGGCTTGGGAATTACGACAGGAAGGATTAAATGTGTTTCATCCCCGTTCTACAGGCAACTTAAGCAAAAAAATGAAAAGAGCCAATCAAATGCGTTCAAAATACGCTGTCATTTTCGGACCGGAAGAAATTAAAAATAACAGCTTCTCAGTCAAAAACCTGGATGAGAAAACACAAGAATCCGTTCCTATCGACCGAATTTTACACTTCTTTAAGAAACAAATTAACGACAGAGCTTAAACTTTAACTGTATTTTAGTAATAAGCTGAACAGCCATCTTCTCATGAATCTTGCACATTTTTAATTCATCTTTACGATGAGAACGCTGACTGGGAGTCAAAGAGCAGGTTTCTAATTCCATTTCATAATCCAACTTATTGGACCGAATGACTTCCAACTCTTTAGATTGCTGTTTAAACAACTTATTCACTTTATGTAGAGGAGCAACATCCAACCAATCTTTTTTAGACTTATACCATACCAGTTTTTTCCTAAAACGAGCTTTATTTTTAGCTAAAACGAAAGACGGGTGCTGAGATTCATCCACATCCAATATATTCTTAATTTTATCTAAATGAACAATATCTTCATCTTCCATAACAGAAGAAAAAGGGCTGATACTTTTACTTGGCTGAGACAATGATGGATTAACAGAAACACTCATTTTTGGATCCTCCTTGGTATTATTTTTTTAGATTTATTCTATAGAAAGTCCTGGTTCTACAATAAACAGGACTTAACACTTCCAATTATTTAGGTTTAAGGTTCTCCCTTGTTTAGGTAGGGTAATCTGAAATTTCAATAAAAGGGGTTTAACTACAGAAAGGGGTTTAACTACAGAGAATAGTTAGCAAATAACTCGCATTTTGTCAATATTTTAAACCCATTTTGGCCTGTATTTTAAGTCTAGCTCAAAACATTTTAGTTATTTAACCACTAAAGCAGTAACTATTATACACCATATGCTTGAACTGACCCTAACTATTAAATGAATAAACCACCTATATATATGATAAATTGCGTTATAAAAAATACACATTTCTTTTTGATATTTTTTACACATTATAGGATCATCATGCCATGTCTCAAAGTTCTTCTTCCAGTGGTTTATCTAGTTGGGGAATCTTTATCGGTCTTGTTATAGGCTCAATTATTGGATATTTTTTTCATATATGGGGAGTCGATTCTATTCGTGACTGGCTACTGGTTAACACCATTGAGCCTTTAGGGGATATCTTTCTGAATTCCCTTCGTATGATTATTGTTCCCTTGGTAGTTG
>JANQSX010000132.1 GCA_028279085.1 Bdellovibrionales bacterium | reverse complement strand
GTAATTCTGGGACTATGTGTGCTTTTTAAAATTATTTTGCACACATAAAGTACGTATTTTAATTTTAGACAAGACAAAGCGGTTTTTAAAAAGAGCTTCAAAATATTCAAGGATCGGCTTTAAACACAAACTAATCTTCGTAACAAAGTATATAATTTTACTATATTTTTTTAAAATGTTCTGCGCGGAACATTTTTATTTCCTACAGGTTTTAATTAAAACTCTTTGAGACAAGAAAGGAAGGTAAGAGTATTCTCCCACTTTTTCTATTTGCCAACTTTCTCGAATGTCTTGAGGAATTTTCTCCCAGTGTTGTTTCCAGTTCAAAGATTGAAAGTGATAATAAAAAGCCCCTTTTTTAAAACAGGGTTTAGTTAGAGCTAGCCTTTGTTCTAAAGATAAAAAGGCTTTGGAAACAGCACAGCTTAATAAAGCTTTTCCTTTTTGAACAGGAATATTTTTTATTTGGATATTTTTTAAATCCATTTTCCAATTAATATATTCTAAAAAAGCGGCTTTTTTTTGATGCGGTTCAAATAGTATAAACTGTCTTTCCGGACTTAGTATTGCTAGTACAACACCTGGGAAACCCGCTCCGGAACCGATATCTGCAATTATTGAATGAGGACTATCTTTAAATAAAATCTTCCCGGCCAGAAGGGAGTCTAATATCAATTCCCGACAAAAGTCTTCGTTTTTTTGACGAGAGTAAAGAGGAATTTTTTTATTAAAATGACAAAGCTCTTGGGCATATATTTTTAGCTTTTTTGCTTCTAAAGGTTTTAATGGAATATTTGTCCAATTGAATTGTTGCATCCTTTTTATTTATAACAATTCTCTTAGTCTATAGGAATATTTTTATAAATGTATGAAATATGTAATTTTACTACATTTTTTTAAAATGTTCTGCGCGGAACATTTCTTTTCCACTTTTTAAGCCGTATATTTTTGAAAGCTTTGCTTTTATCTGTATTTTCCTTTTATTGACAAGAGCTTTAATAAGGCTTTAAAAAAAAGACTCTACTGAAATAAACTGTTATATGCAATATAGTAAGGAGAGGGCTGAGTTTTGCAATAGAAATTAGCCTTAAAAAAATATGTTTTCTTCTCTGATGCAAGCCTTAGGGGTAAATAGTTCTTTTTTTATACAATTTTTGATATTTCTTTTCTTTTATCCTTTGATTTCTCGATTTCTTTTTCGCCCCTATTTCAAACTTCATATTCAAAGAGAGAAAGAAACTTTAGAGCGTATGAAACAAGTGGAAAAGTTAAAAGAGAAAAAAGAAGGCTTGCAAAAAAAATATGATGAAAAGGTCCGTTATATAAATGAAGAATTTACTAAACTTTATCAGCAAGAAAGCCAGCAAATAAAAGAACATTTCCTAAAAGAGAGGATAAATAATCAGGAGAAAACTCAGAAAGAGTATGAAGAAAAAAAGAAAAACTTTCTCAAAGAGGTAAAAGAGATAGAGGTAAAAATGCAAGCGGAAGTTTCTCAACTAGCCAAATCGGCCGGTGATCATCTAGTTTCTTGAAAGGAATTTTTAAAAATGTGGTTTGGAATGGTTATATATATTCTGTTTTTTTTACCAGGAGTAGTTTGGGCCTCTGAAGAAGGTACTATTCCTTTTCGCTTTGTGTGTTTTCAAGTGTTAAATTTTTCTTTATTTGCAATAGCTTTATTTTACTTATTGAGAAAAAAATTGCCCCTCTTTTTAAAACAAAAACAGCAGGATTTTTTAGAATATCGTAGAAAAGCCAAACAGTTAGAGCAGGAACATCAACAGGCCTGTCTTTCCTTGGAACAAGAAATCGAAACTTTAGTTAAAAAACAGGAGAAAACTCAGGAAAATGTGAAAAAAGCTCTAGAAGATTTAAAAATGGAATTGAAGGATCAAGAGAAAGAGTGGTTGGATAATTTCAAAAAAAGAACCAATCAAGAATTAAAAAGACAAGAGATTAAACAATTAGAGAATTTAAAAACACGACTTTTGTCTAAAGTGATGGAACAAACAAAAGTACAGTTGGAAGAAAAGATAAAAGCAGACTCCCTTGATCAGTTAAATTATCAAGGAATGCGAAAATGGGAGGGAATATGAGTCTGATCTCTTATACTTATGCCAGGGCTTTAAAAAATAGTTTTTCTAAAGATCAGGAAGAAATTTTTTTTACCGCTACAAGGGAGTTGAATCAATTAAATGAAACCTTCAATGATCCGGAAGTAAAAGCTTTTTTCTTGTCTCCTGTTGTGTTAATTGAGGAAAAAAAACAGGTGCTAAGAAAAATTTTTAATTCTTTTAAACTGAATAACTTACTTTGCCCGTTTTTGTTTTTACTTTTGGATAAAAAAAGATGGAAAGAGTTAGATTCTATAGTGGCTTATCTTAAGAAAATGATGAATGAAATAAAAGGCCTTGTTTCCGTTGAAGTGGAAGCTATCGAAACTTTATCTCCTGTTGTAAAAGAGGAACTTATTGGAAAGTTGGAAAAATTTTTTAATAAAAAGGTTTCTTTAAAAGAAAAAATTTCCTCTAAAGAACTTATTGGAGGGTTAAAAATTCGGGCCGGGGGATTTATTTTTGATGACACTTTATTCTTTCACTTAAGACAAATGGAAAACCAAATCAGGAGAAATTTTTATGACTATACAAGCTAGTGAAATCAGTCGAATATTAAAGGATCAAATTCAAAATTATGAGAAAAAACTTTCTGTTCAGGAAGTGGGTCAAGTATTGTCGGTCGGAGATGGAGTCTGTCGGATCTATGGCCTGGAAAAGGCTATGGCAGGAGAACTAGTAGCTTTTTCAGACCATCTTTTTGGAATGGTTTTTAATTTGGAAAAAGATAGTTTAGGGGTGGTGATTTTAGGTGATGATGAAACGGTTTCGGAAGGAATGGAAGTTAAAAGAACCGGTAAAATTGTTCAAGTTCCAGTGGGGCCTACTCTTTTAGGCCGAGTGGTGGATGTTCTCGGACGCCCCTTGGATGGTTTAGGTCCTGTTAAATCGGAAGATTTTTTGGAGGTGGAACGAAAGGCACCAGGAATTATTAGTCGGCAACCCGTTTTTGAGCCACTTCAAACGGGAATTAAGGCTATTGATACACTTATTCCCATAGGTAGAGGACAAAGGGAGCTTATTATTGGAGACCGGCAGACAGGAAAGACAACTATAGCTATAGACACTATTCTTAATCAAAAAGGAAAAGATGTGAGATGTTTTTATGTAGCTATTGGGCAAAAGAGATCCACTTTAGCCGGAGTGGTGGAAAAGCTTAAAACAGCGGGAGCTATGGACTATACGACTGTTGTTTCTGCTACAGCTTCTGAGCCGGCTCCCATGCAATTCTTAGCTCCTTATACAGGGGTGGCTATGGCTGAATATTTTAGAGATAGAGGAGAACATGCTCTTATAATATATGATGATTTAACTAAGCAGGCCCAAGCCTACCGTCAACTTTCCTTACTTCTTCGCCGGCCTCCAGGAAGAGAAGCTTTTCCAGGAGACATTTTTTATATTCATTCCCGACTTTTAGAAAGAGCAGCTAAGATGAATGATAATGAAGGGGGAGGCTCTTTAACCGCTCTTCCCATTATTGAAACCCAGGCTGGTGATATTTCCGCTTATATTCCCACTAATGTTATTTCTATTACAGATGGACAAATTTTTCTAGAAGCCGATCTTTTTTACAAAGGAATTCGTCCGGCTATTCATGTGGGGAAGTCTGTTTCTCGAGTGGGAGGTGCTGCTCAAATCAAAGCTATTAAACAGGTCGCTGGGAGTTTAAAATTGGAATTAGCCCAGTTTCGAGCTTTAGAAGCTTTTGCTGCTTTTGCCTCTGATTTGGATAAAGCTTCTCAAGCTCAATTAGAAAGAGGTAAAAGACTCGTGGAAATTTTAAAACAAGATCAAGGAGAACCTTTGGATATAGAGATGCAAATAGTATTGATTTATTCAGCAACTAAAGGTTATTTAGATTCTGTTTCTGAAAAAAAAGTTCTCAATTATGAAAAAGAGCTTCGTCAATTTTTAAAAACTCGATGTAAAGATCTGCTAATGAGAATTAAAGAGGAAAAAAAGCTCACGGAAGAAACAGAGAAACAAGTTAAAGACACCCTTCAGGAATTTAAAACTGTTTTTGAAACACAAGGGGTGTAAAAAAGTAAATACTTATGTAATCTTCGCCTAATAGTAGGGAATAAACTGTTTTTATTAATTGTGATTATTTATTAAAAAGGTGGGTGTTATAAACGATTAGTTTGACCCAAAATAAGTGATGTCTGGTTTAAAAAAAATTCGTACTCGTATCTCCAGTGTGAAAAACACAGAACAAATTACTCAGGCTATGAAAATGGTGGCAGCCGCTCGGTTAAGAAAAGCCCAAGAGCGTATTTTAAATCTCCGCCCCTATGCAGAAAATATTTTGTCTGTTATGGCGGATGTGGCTCTTTCCTGTAATATTAGCCATCCTCTTTTGAAAAAAAAAGAAAAATTGGAAAAAGTGTTATTGGTGGTGCTTACTTCGGACAAAGGGCTGTGTGGAGGATTTAATAATAATATTTGTCGTTTTGCGGAGAATTTTTATCATTCTCATAAAGAGTATGAATTGGACTTTTTCTTTATCGGGAAAAAGGCAAAAAGTTACTTTCAGTTTAGAGGGATTTTGCCGGTGGATGAAATGTTTCAGTTAGATAAGGAAATTTCTTATCCTTTAGCCGGAAAAGTGGCCCATCAACTGATGGAAAATTTCAGTGAAGGAAAGTATGACGGGATTTACTTTATCTATAATAACTTTCAATCAGCTATTTCTCAAAAAGTGGTAAAAGAAATTTTTTTACCGGTGGATTTATCTGCCGCCCCCTTACAACGCCAGAAGAGTTTTTCCAAAGATCTTATTTTTGAGATTCCTCCCTTGGAATTGTTGGAAAATTTAATAGAGAAACATTTTACTGTACAGGTTTATCGTTGTATGTGTGAAAGTGTAGCCGCGGAGTATGGGGCTCGTATGTCAGCTATGGAAAATGCTACTAAGAATGCACAAGATATTATTTCCCGCCTTACTTTGACTTTTAATAAAATGAGACAAAGCTCTATTACAACAGAATTAATAGAAGTGAGTAGTGGAGCCGAAGCTATGAAAAATATTTAGTTAAAACATCCGTCAGTAAAGAGAGGCTATTTTTTAAAACGATAAGTTTTTTTATAAAAAGAAATAATTTTTAATAAAAACCTATAAGAAAAGGAGCGATTCAGTGAATTCAAACGGACAAATTAAACAAGTATTAGGACCGGTAGTGGATGTGGAGTTTCCATCAGAAAAGCTACCATCTATTTTAACCGCTTTGAAAGTAAAAGATAAGAATTTAACTTTAGAAGTAGCTCAACATTTGGGTGATAATGTATGTCGGACTATAGCTATGTCAGCAACAGAGGGTTTGGTTCGTGGGACAGAGGTGATAAACACGGGTCGTAAAATTCAAGTTCCGGTAGGAAAAGAAGTACTGGGAAGAATTTTAAATGTTACTGGAGAACCGGTGGATGAAGCAGGTCCTGTTAAAACAAAAGAAAGTTGGCCTATACATAGGCCCTCTCCTTCTTTGGAGGAGCAATCTACTAGTACGGAAATGTTAATGACAGGTATTAAAGTGGTGGATCTTCTTGCTCCTTATATGAAGGGAGGAAAAGTGGGGCTTTTCGGAGGAGCTGGTGTGGGAAAGACTGTTATTATTATGGAGTTGATAAGAAATATTGCTAGTGAGCATGGTGGCTATTCCGTCTTTTCTGGAGTTGGAGAAAGAACAAGAGAGGGGAACGATCTCTTTTTGGAGATGAAAGGCTCCGGTGTGTTGGAAAAGACAGCTTTGGTTTATGGACAGATGAATGAGCCGCCAGGGGCTAGAGCCAGAGTGGCTTTAAGCGGTCTGACAGTGGCGGAATATTTCAGGGATAAAGAAGGTCAGGATGTTTTACTCTTTGTAGATAATATTTTTCGTTTTACTCAGGCTGGAGCGGAAGTTTCAGCTCTGCTTGGTAGAATCCCTTCTGCTGTAGGATATCAACCCACTTTAGCAACAGAAATGGGGGAGCTTCAAGAAAGAATCACCTCCACTAAAAAAGGTTCTATTACATCTGTGCAGGCTATTTATGTTCCGGCAGATGACTATACCGATCCGGCACCGGCCACTACTTTTACCCATTTGGATGCTACAACGAATTTGGATCGGGAAATTGCGGCATTAGGAATTTATCCGGCAGTTCATCCTTTAAATTCCACCTCTCGTCTTTTAGCTCCGGAAATTGTGGGGGAAGAACATTATCGGACCGCTCGAGCTGTACAGGAAGTGTTACAAAGATATGAAGAATTACAAGACATTATTGCTATCCTGGGAGTGGATGAATTAAGCGAGGAAGACAAACAAACAGTGTTTCGTGCCCGGAAAATACAAAAATTTTTATCCCAACCATTTTTTGTAGCAGAACCTTTTACTGGTATGAAAGGAAAATATGTGGATATTAAAGATACAATAAATGGTTTTTCTCAAATTCTTAAAGGGGAATGTGATGATATGCCGGAGCAAGCATTTTATATGGTAGGAACTTTGGAAGAAGCAAGGGAGAAGGCAAAAACTCTTAATACTTGATTGTTTCCGGTTTAAATTTCAGAAGGATATTATAGAAGCGATTAAAATTTTTTTAACTCCAGAGAAAAAAATGAAGTTGACAATAGTAACACCAGAAAAAATAGTTTTAGATTCTACATCAGTGAAAGAACTTTTAATTCCTGGTATAAAAGGGGAAATAGGAATTCTTCCCGGTCACGCCCCTCTGGTTTCCACTCTAGGTTCCGGTGTGTTAAAATATTGTTTATCTAATGAAGAAAAAGGTTTTCAGGAAATAGCTGTCAGTTGGGGTTATTGTGAAGTGCAAGCCGATACAGTAGTGGTGTTGGCGGAATCAGCAGAAACAAAAAAAGAATTAGATAAAGATAAAGTAGGGAAAGCTTTGGAGGATATTTTGAAAAAGTTGCAAGATCCTTATCTTTCTCCGGAAGAGATGAGAACTCTTCAACAGGAAGAGCGAAAGCAAAGAACTTTTTTGAGGTTATTAAAATAATCTTTGCATTTCTGGTTAATCAAGCTGTGTAGTCTAAATAGAAGTTGTGGCATTAAATTTTTAGAGAAGAAATAAGTTTTTCTAAAATTTTTAAAATTTTTTCTAAGTTTTCTTCCTTCAAGAAAAATTTTAAAGTGTTTTGGTTATGAAGATGACAAAAACCATCCTTCACCCATTTTGCAATTTGTAAATGAGATAAGGGTGAATTTTCCTCAAAGCTAATATAAAGCCACGGGTTTCGATAAGAAAGCTCTCTTGCATGGAGGCTTTTAGCTATTAGACGAAGCTGGTTTAAGAGAAAAAGATGAGTGGTTTCTAGAGGTAAAGGACCGGCGAAGTCTTCTAGTTCTGTTTTAATTTTTTCTATTTCTTCTTTGGAGAGGGCTGAGGCTAATTTTTTATAAAAAACCAAGCGCATTTTTTCATGAGGGATGTAATTCCTGGGAATAAAAGCGGGTTGTTTAAACTGTAAATCCGGTTCGGGAGAAATTGCTTTTTCATCTTTTAAAGTAGAAATATTTTCCTGTAAGAATTCGAAATACATTTCATAACCTACATTTTGTAAAAAGCCGGATTGTTCTGCTCCCATTAATTCTCCGGCCCCTCTCATTTCTAGATCATACTGGGCGATAGTAATACCGGCTCCTGGTTGATTATTTTCCTGGATGATCTTTAATCTTTCTAAAGCGGTTTGAGATATTTTTTTATGGGGATCTGTCAGTAAATAACAATAAGATTGTCGTTCCGATCGACCTACTCTTCCTCTAAGTTGGTGAAGTTGGGAAAGTCCAAACTGCTCTGCTTGATTAATAAATAAAGTTCCGGCTTTTGGAAAATCCATTCCCGATTCCACGATAGTAGTGCAAAGTAAGAGATCAAACTTTTCTTGAAGAAAATCCAGGACTATTTTTTCTTGTAGATTTTTCATCTTTCCATGAGCTGTTCGGATTCGCAAGGAAGGAAGAAGAGTTTTTAATTGATTTTCAATTTTAAAAATATCGGAAATGCGATTATGGATAAAAATAACCTGTCCCTTTCTTTCTTGTTCTTTTAAAATAGCTTTTTTTATAAGCTCTTTTTTAAAGGGACTGATGAATGTTTTTATAGATTTTCTATTCAAAGGGGGAGTAAGAATAAGGCTTATTTCTCTTAATCCACTAAGACTCATGCTAAGGCTTCGTGGAATGGGTGTGGCAGAAAGGTTGATCGTATCTACATAAGTGTGCCAGTTTTTAATTTTTTCTTTGCTTTTTACTCCAAATAAATGCTCTTCATCAATAATGAGTAAGCCTAGCTTTTTAAAGTAGGTATCTCGGCTTAAAATGCGGTGGGTGCCGATTAAAATATCCGCTTTTCCGGATTTTGTTTCTTTTAAAATATGTTTTCTTTCCGATGTGGACGTGAAGCGATTGAGCAAATAAATAGATATTGGCCAATTAGCCAGTCTTTCTTTAAATCTTTCAAAATGTTGAAAACTCAAGATAGTGGTAGGAGCTATGAGACAGACTTGGAATCCTTCTTCTATAACTTTAAAACAAGCTCTTAGTGCTACTTCTGTTTTTCCAAAACCGGTATCTCCACAAATGAGGCGATCGGTTGGGGTGTCTTTTTGTGTTAAATCATTCCATATATCTTCAATGGCTTTTTTTTGGTCAGGAGTTTCCTGAAAAGGAAATTCTGTTTCAAATTTTTTTAAATTCTCTCCGGCTATAGAAAACTTTTTTCTTTTTAAAGAATTTCTGAGGCTATATAAATTCATTAATTCCATCGTCATGTTTTTTATTCGTTTTTTTACTTTTTCCTTTGTGTTAAACCACTTTTTATCTCCTAGTTTGTCCAATATTTGTTGAT
Organism: Bdellovibrionales bacterium; assembly: GCA_028279085.1. Classification (GTDB taxonomy): domain Bacteria; phylum Bdellovibrionota; class Bdellovibrionia; order Bdellovibrionales; family UBA1609; genus JANQSP01. Next base: position 4,688 of record JANQSX010000132.1, on the reverse strand, counting down.
TGTTTATGAGTGGTCCTGAATATTTTTGTATAAGATGAAAGGCATGAATGGGTACATATAATAAATCATTGTCTTTATATTTTAAAATTAAAAACTCATTTTTTCCTGTTCCAAGATCTAAAAATTTTAATTGTTGAAAAAGCCCGATTCCATATTGTTTATGCACCACTAGATCTCCAGGTTTAAGCTCAGCAAAATTAAAACTCAAAGCTTTTATATTTTCCTCCGGAGGGGAGGCCTTTTTTTTAAGAGGAGATAGAAAGGAGTCCGCTTTTAAGAGAAACAGATTTTCTTCTAACCAGATTAAATTTTCAAATGAAAAACCTTGTACCAAATGCACAATTTTCGGATTGCCTTGTTGAGATTCTTTTCTTTCAAACCACAGGTTTTCCTTTCCTATTTGTAGATTTGAGGTTTCTAATGTTTCCTTAAGTTCTTTTTGGGTCTGTTCTCGACCAGCGGAAATAAAAATTAAAGTCCCCTGTCTTCTTTGTTTTTTTATATATTTCGGCCATTCCTGTTTTTTAAAAAACTTTTTTGAAGAAAAAATAGTAAGGGAATGTTTTTCTAAATGCTCTTGCAGTTGTTCGTCTTTCTCTAATAAGGTAAAGTTTTTTGAGAGTGAAGAAGTTAAATTTTTTGAATTTACAGAAGAAAGGGAATCAAAAATGGCTTCTCTGACGTTTTCAACTCTTTTTTTAGTTTGATACATATCTGCAAAAGAAGGATAAAACTTTTGATTTTTACACCGATCAGTTATTTCTGCTTTCCAGGATAGGAGGTGATTGTTTAAAAAATTTGGTTCATCTAAGTTCCATATAAAAGGACATAGGGAAAAGTGATTTAAGAAAGTAAATGGGGAATTGTAAACAAAAGGAGCTTTCCAGGCTTTTAAGAAATCGTATAAATTCTTTATTTTTTCCTCCGTGTTTTTATCTTTTGGGCTTTTTTTCTGATGACTTTCAAAGGTAAAAGTTTTTGAAATATCTTCTGTATAAAGAGCCATCTCTCCTTGTAATAGAAAACGATTCCAATCCTGAAAGGAAAAAGGAATAAAAAAAGCACCTTCTTTAGAGTTAATGTGCTTTTTTACTTTTTCCCAATAGTCTTTTTTTTCATAAACACTCCATTGTGAAGCAGGGGATATTTGCGCTTCTTCTATTTCTCTAGTGCTCCTTTGAGATTTGATATCAAAAGTTTTTATTTGAGTTATTTCATTTCCTATCAATTCTGTTCGTAGAGGTCCATTCAGAGGACAAAAGATGTCTAAAACCGCTCCTCTCATTGAAAATTCTCCCATTTGCTCTACTCGATCACGATTGTGGTAGCCCAGGTTGATTAAAAAAGTGGAAAAGTTAACAGGTAATAACTGATTTTTTTTAATAAAGAGAGATTTTTTTTTCAATAAATCTGGTGGGATTGTTTTTTGTATTAATTTTTTGGGGTTCAACATAAAAATATCTGTTTTTATAGCTATTTGTGCTTTGGCCATTAGTTGAAGCCACTTCATTTCTTCCTGTCTGGAAAAACCATGTTCTTCTAATTCACTGTTAAAAGAAAAAACTTTTTGTTCGGGTTCAAAAAAACGCAAAGCTTCATGAATTTGTGATAAAAGGGAGTTTTGCATGGAAACTAAAATATAAGGCCCGATAGGTTTTAAATGATGCAACAGATAGGCAATGAGAAATGGATGGGTTGGTCCAGGTATTTTTTGTGTTTGCCCTGGTTTGATTTGTTCTAACAAAACTTCAAATTGAGAGGAGCTTGGAATTTTATACATAAAAAGTCTTTCTTATTTAAAATAATAAGGAACATCTTAAAGGAATTAAATCACTTAGTCCTTAAATTTTCTATTTTCCAAAAGACTTCTTTTTAAGAAGAAAAACATCAACTGATAAACAATTTAAATATTGGCAGAATCCGGTGTTTTAAGTATTCTTTCGGAGGGAGGTTTTGTGGTACTGGTTTTATCTTGTATTTTAATTGTTATTACCTTTGGAGTTTTAATGTTATCGGTGGCTCGGTTGTTTAGCGCTAAGGCGAAAGCTCCTCTTACTAAAGCTAAAAGTCTTCCCTATGAATGTGGCCTTGAGGAAGAAGAGAAAGAAAACTCCCGTGTGCCGGTCCAGTTTTATTTAACAGCTATTTTATTTATTCTTTTCGATATTGAAATTATTTTTCTTTATCCCTGGGCCTTGTCTTTTAGGGATTTTTTAGCTCGAGGCGAAGGGTTGGAAGTGTTATTAGCTATGGTAATATTTCTTTTTATATTTGTTTATGGTTTGTTTTGGGAAATTTTTTCTAAAGCTCTTAGCTGGAAATGACAAGTGGAAAATGCAAATATCAGGAATTTACAGATGACTTTAAATGAAAAAGTGAAGTGGAGTTTTGGTACAAAAGATGGATTTATTTGAAATAACAATTAATCTTATAAAAATAGCTGTTATTTTTTTATTAATGGTGCAGATGGTGCCTCTTTTAGTATGGGTGGAAAGAAGAGGCTCCGCTTTTATTCAAAATCGTTTTGGTCCCAATCGAATTGGTCCTTTAGGTTTAGTGCAAAACTTGGCGGATTTGGTAAAATTTTTATGTAAAGAGGATTTTTTAGGACATAAGGGTCGAAAAGGTTTTTTTTATGCAGCTCCCGTTTTGTCTCTGATTCCTGCCGCTTTGGCTTTTGGAGCTATTCCTCTTTCTACACCTATAAAGGTGGAAGCTTTTCACTGGCTGGGGCAAAGTTGGGGCCCGTATATTTTTCATTTTCAGTCTTTCGTGATGGGTATCGGTATTGTATTCGTTCTAGGGGTGAGTTCTTTAGCTGTGTATTCTCTTTTACTGGCCGGTTGGTCTTCTGGAAGTAAGTTTTCACTCTATGGAGCTCTGCGGGCCAGCGCTCAGGCTATAAGCTATGAATTAGCTTTAAGTCTTTCTATTGTTGGTGTCATTTTGCTATTTAATACTTTTAGTTTTTCTGAAATGGTTACTGCTCAAACCGGCCCTTTGTCCTTTCATTTTTTCGGTGAGGTGGTGACCATTTCTTTTCTTCCTAATTGGGGAATTTTTTATCAACCTTTAGGGGCCATTTTGCTTTTTGTGGCTTTGTTCGCTGAAGCCAATCGCCTTCCTTTTGACTTGCCGGAAGCGGAAGCGGAACTAGTGGCTGGGTATCATACAGAGTATAGTGGTGTGAAGATCATTATGTTTTATATGGGTGAATATGGACACATGTTGGTCGCTTCTGCTCTTATGGTAACTTTTTACTTTGGCGGTTATACTTTTTGGCCATTTTTGACCCCGGAAAAAATAAATTTGTTTTTAAGTTCCCTTTCTCCCACTTGGAATAGTGTTCTGACTGCTTTCATTTTACATGGTGTATTTATGTTTAAATTGTTATTTTTTCTTTGGATATTTATATGGGTTAGATGGACACTTCCTCGTTTTCGGTATGATCAATTGATGGATTTAGGTTGGAAAACCCTTTTGCCCTGGGCTTTGGTAAATACTGTTATAACTGGAATTTGTGTGTTTTTATTTGCTTAAGACTTATTTTTATATAACTTAATGTGGATTTTAGGAAAATAGTTATTTATGAAAGAAAGTGAAGATATTACATTTAAATAAGTGAGTTCTAAAAAAAAGATATGGAAATATTATTTATTTTTTTTTCGGCTTTAGTTCTTTATGGAGGATTAGTAACAGTTTTTCATAGGGATTTGGTTGTTTCTGCTTTGCATTTGGCTGGGTCTATGTTGGCTTTGGCAGGTCTATTTTTTATTTTAGGAGCACATTTTATAGCCGGTGTTCAAGTCGTGGTTTATGCCGGTGCGGTCATGGTTCTTTTTGTGATGGTAGTAATGCTTTTTGATTTAAAAAAGGAGGATTCTGTTTTATTCAGCAAAGGGTTGTGGCCGAAGATAGCTTCCTTATTTTTTTTAATCGGTTTAATAGCGGGGATCTTACCTCTTTCTTTGCATTTATTTCAACCTCTTGCTGCTCAAGTTATAGAACCTACTTCCACCAAGGAGCTTTCTCGGCTTCTTTTTACAAAATATGTTTTGGCTTTTGAAGTTTTGGGTGTTTTGCTTCTATTGATTGCTGTGGGGGTGGCTGTTTTATGTCGTTCGCAAAAAAATGTCACAACATCGTAATCAATAATTTTGTTTGTGCTGATAGTTTCTAAAATACTCGTAAAAGAAGAGTGAAAGAATTAAAAATTAAGAGTTAATCCTTAATAAAAAAAGGTAAAAATGGATATAGGTTTAAATCATTTTTTATTAGTATCTTTGCTGTTGTTTTCCATTGGCCTGTTTGGTGTGATGAGTCGCCGAAATGTTTTGGTTATTTTAATGAGTATAGAGTTAATGCTTAATGCTGTTAATCTTTCTTTTGTGACTTTTAGCCAGTTTTATTCCTTGCTTTCCGCTCAGGTGGCTGCTTTTTTTGTAATGACTATATCTGCAGCGGAAGCTGGTGTAGGGCTTGCCCTTATAGTGATTATCAGTAGAAAGTGGCCAAAAAGAAATTTTCTCTTTGAAAGAGACCCTGAGAAGGAGAAAAAATATTGAAAATAGCTTTGGTGTGTCTTGTATTAACTCCTTTAATCGGTGCTCTTATCAATGGTTTAAGGTGGCAGAGTAAAACATTAAAATTATCTTCTTTTATAGGAAATACAGCTTGCCTTATTTCTT
>JANQSX010000122.1 GCA_028279085.1 Bdellovibrionales bacterium | reverse complement strand
TCTTAGTTTTTTAACTGAAAATTCTATTTTTTGTGGAGTTAAAATGTCGCCTTTTTCCACTGGTAAACTTTTAATTATAAAATCTTCCTTGGTAAAGTTATTTCCTTTTATAAGGATATCAGAAATTTTAATTTTTTCATTTTCTGTAACATTGAAATTTAAAGTAACGGTATTATCTTTTTTATTGTACTGAATAATCTGTTCTATATTATTTAATTCCATTTCAATAAACCCTTCATTTCTATAGGAGGAAATAAGAGTTTGAATATCTTGTTCTAAGTAATTAATATTAATTCCTGTGTTTATTTTTGTTTTTATAAGATTTAATAGTTTTTCTCTAGAGAATTTTTTGTTTCCAATAAAGTTTATTTCTTTTATTTTAGTCAGGGGGCCTTCATTTAAAACAATGTCAATGATCACTTTATTTGGAGCACTGTTTGTAACTCTAGTGTGTGATGTTGCCTTCAAAAAACCTTCATTTTTTAATGAATTAATAAGATTTTTTAATCCTTTTTGAATATCTTGATTATAGAATATTCTTCTTTGAATCAATGGGCTGCTATGAGCACGCATAAAACGAATGTAATAACTCTCCGGCCTTGAAAAAGAACCAAATATTTTTATTTCCTCTATTTTTGTTTGAGAACCTTCTCTAATAGGAATAAAAACAGTTTTTATAAAATTGTTATAATCTGTTTTTATTTGATGATTCAGGTTAATATTTGCATAACCCTCTTTTAAATAAATCCTTTTTATATGTGAAAGGACTTTTCTAATCAATTGGCTATTATTAAAATACTTTTTATAAGTTTTTTTGGATAGTAATTGGTAACTGTTAAGGTTTTTGTTTCCCACTAAAACGAAACCATATTTATAAGGATGATATATAGTATAGACGATATTTAATTTATCGTTGGTAAAAGAGAACAGAGGGCCTTCTATTTTTGGTAAAAGAATATTTTTTTTCTTTAAAAGAAATAGTATTTTTTCATGTATTTCGTCAGATAATTTTTTTGTAACTTTTCTTTTTTTATATTTTGATAATTTTTTTGTAATATACTGCTTTAAATATTTATTTTCTGTTTCTATATTAATATTTCCGATAGTAATGCTTTGTTTTTTAGATGTGTTTTGTTTTTCTGTTTGCTCTAATGAGTGAATGGATGTTATTAGTCTATTTCTAGTTTCTTGTGTAGTGGCTGTAGAAACGGAATACACTAAACAACCCGGAGCTAAGGTACAAAAGATAAGCAATTTTTTTTTAAAAATCAATATGGTACTCCAAATCCAAACCTATAGTATTATTTTCTTTGTCACTGCCTTCTATGGGTGTTTCATTTTCTAAAAGGCCAATAATAGATATATTTTTATTTATTTTATATTCCGCTTTTAAATCAGTTGAGGGATTTTGATCTAAAATAGTGCGACTACCGGAAAGATTCAATCTATTGAATAAATTTTTCCTGATAATTAATTTTGTTACAGTAGAATTATTTTTCGTACTAATATGTGGTACAATAAGAAATTGATCCACCACACCTAATGTATCTTTTAATTCCCGACCTATAGCTTTTTGAAAAAGAGCCGGACCTAAATGGTAATAAGAATATTTTGCTATATTATTTATTGTACTTCCTGGTTTAAAGGTAATAGAGCGGGCTCCAAAAGCCAAAAGAGAAACAATTTCATTTTCTGACATAGAAGGGGTACTAGTGAGTGTAAATATAGGTTTTTTCCCTCTTCCTTTAACTCTGAGAAGAATGTTATATTCATTGGAGAAATTAGTGTTGCTTTGAAAGTCATCATTCGGGAAATTAGTATTATTTGAAAATTTATTAGTATTATTTTGTGCTTCCTGAACAAAAGTTCTTGCTCTTAAATCAATTACGGGATTATTAGGTTCATTATTAAAATAGGAAATTTTAGCTGATAAGATATCAAACTCATGATCTCTGAACGTAATAGTTCCTTCCGGTAAAGATTTTAATGTTCCGGATAAAAGAAGGTTGGGGGGATAACCTGTTATTCTGGTTTTTCCGACAAATAAGGATTTTATAGTAGAATTTTCTATTTGAATTGGATTTTTGAAATGTAAATCAAAATTCATTTGAATAGGATTTACGTTTTTTCTATCTTCTTCCAAGAGAGATAATCTAGGATTTGCTTGTATTTGATTGGCTTGATTGGAGATGAATTCTTTTTCAATTTTAGCTTCTTTAATAGTTGATGTTATTCCTAGAGTATAAGGAGTTTTTTTTCCAGTTAGAGATATTTGTCCTGACCCTTTTGCGTAGATACCCGGGAGAGAGCCTAGTTGGACTTGTGAAAAAGTGCCTTTTATATTGATAGGAGTGTATTCAGTATTTAGAAAATCAATATTCCCTTTTGCTTGTAAATTCCCTCCTCCTGTTTTTGTATGTAAAGAATGAAAAATAATATTATTATTTTTCAATTCCATATCTGAATAAATCTCTTCAAAGGGATCTATTTGGGGGGTGATTTGAACAAGTCCGTTTTTTAAATTTACTTCTCCTTTTGGTGACCAATGAATTAATTGTGAATTTAAACGTAAATTCATAACTAGATCCCCTTCCCATATTCTCATAAAAGGAAAAATAAAAATGAAAAAATCTAATTTAATATCCCCACTAATGTGAATAGACTCTTTTTCACTTTGAATAATATGTAAAGATTGTCCCCCGGATTGCAACAGTATAGGTTCTATTTGAAGAATTCCTTTTTTAAAGTTCATTGAAAAAGGCCATTTACTGTTGAGAGTATAAGAATTGGCATCTATAGTGATTTTATCGACTTTAATATTTCCTGTGAGAGATTGGAGTAATTGATTTTTCCTATAGGAAATATCTATCATACTATTGATATTGGATTGAAATTGGTTGTATAGTTGAGTGGCACTGTCATTTGAAAGAAAAAGCTCTCTTATATTTAGATTTTTTGTCATAGCCTGAATTTCCACAATTCCTTCTTTTTTATAAGGGTAAATTAGTTTTTGAATAGTGAGGTTATTAGCAACAGAACCGGATACTTCTAATTGGTGTTTTCTTAATTGAAGATTAAGAGTTGAATCTCCTACCGGATAACCTTTATAGAAAAGATCCTTGATTTTAACATTGGTTTTGCTCAATGGATTTAAAAAATAACCATCTAAGTTCATATCGAAATCCGTTATTCCGGCCACCTCGGAATTTGTAACTTTTGCGATATTAGCAGACTCCTGTAAATATAAATCCCGACCAATGAGTTGCGCATTCATATTTCCCTTCGGGTCCACTTGTCCCTGGAAAATAATTTGACCATTGTTTTTTATTAAATTTACTTGTCTGGTTTTCACATATCCTTTTTTTGATTCCACATGAATAAATGCTTTATTGAAAGATTCTCTTTCCCATTTGACTTTAAAAAATTGAGCGTGAAGATTATAGTTCATTATATTAATTTTTAAAGGTCCGCTTAAATACCCGCTGAATGTTCCCGTTCCTGGTATTTCAAAAGGAAAGTACACTCTATCCTTTAATATATATTTTATATTCTCTAAAGTAATGCGGGAAGAATGAGCAAAAGCCTGTATAGTATTTTTAAAAATATTGATACTGAGGTTCCCTTTGTATTTTGATTGCTTAACCTGACCTTGAATTTTTCGAAAATGTAAAATTCCTTTATTGGTGTAATTGAAGTAAGTTTTTACATTTCCCATATAAAATTTACTTAAAGTAAAATCCTGTAAATGGAGATTTGATTCAATATTGAGTTTATTGTTATTTACGGATATTGTTCCATTCACGATATTCATCAATCCTTTTGGATCCAGAGAGACTAAATTTTTAATGTCAGATAAATGTACAACTCCTTTATACTTGGAAGTAAAATGGCCTTCCTGGTTGAATAGGCTATCTATATCAATCAGAGAATCAGAACCGGATTGTATCTTTGTTTTTGCCGTAAGGGTTTTATTTATAAAATTCAAATGAGTATTTGTTTTTAACTGAGGTATATTTAAAATAGTTCGATTTTCTCCTCCATGAACAATAAATTGGTTGAAACGAGTATCTCCTTTGCATTCAATAGTTTTGTTTTGATAAAGGGTGCCATTACATTTCCACTTTCCATTTATTATAGAGGTAAGCGGTATATTTTTTAAATTTAGTGTATTGAAAATCGTATTTAACCGACTGTTTTTGATAGCTGCTTTTGCTTGAAAATGATAAGGTGATTTTAAGTTTATTTTTGATTTTTTGAGATCAACATGCCATTGATTTGGTTCTCTGATAAGAAATTTTTCAAAGTGAATAAGGTGATTTTTAATGTAACCTTTAACTTGTACTGTAGATAAAAAAATATTGGCAATAGACATCTGTTTGGCAGCTAAATCAATATAGCCACTGAGTTTTGAAGGTTTAGAGTATTTTAGTTCACTATTAACAATGATCCTTCCTTTTATTGGATTTTTAAATTGAGGTTTGATGACTTGTATAATAGCTGTTAAATCTTCTGAGAGAAAAGAACCAATAATTTTTATTTTACCGGATTGAATTTTTTGTAATTCTATTTTACCTTCCACATTGGATGAAATGGTAAGCCATGAATTTTTATTTTCTGCCTTAAAATGGTTTAAGTAAACTATATCCTTTTTTATTGTTATGTTTATAGAAGATGAGAAAATAGGTTGTGACCCTATTTCCATAGAAGGGGTATCCGCTTTTATTGTTATTTTTGATGTACTTAAATAAATTTTAGTATTGAGTTGTTCAACGGATATTGTATTAATATCATTTGTAAAAGATAAGGTAGTGTTTTTGAACGAAAGATTGCTAATGGGGATTTTTTTTAAAAGACTCAATGAGAGCTGTTTATTGCGATTTATTTTTTTATTTGCTTTTGCTTTGATTGTTATATTTGAACCTATAAAACCAATCTTAGCGGATAACCTCCTATTAATAAGTGCCATATAATCCGGTGTAACAACTAATGAATCTATAGTTAAAGATTTAGGAAACATTTTGTTATTGGGAATGTTGATTTTTACCTTTTTCATTTCCACTTTTAAAGGAATGAAGGAAACAGATAACTTTTCCCATTTTAATTTAGCGTTTTTTTCTACCTTTACTAATTCCGATTGAATTCTTTTTGAAACGTACTCTGAAGCCGATTCTTTACTTTTTTTATAAAGAGCTGTCAGTCCTACAATAGTGATGATAGTGAATGCAATAATAAGGCCGTAGAAAATATATATTTTTTGGCTTTTTTTAATCAAAATTGGAAACTCCTTTTTCCCATTGTTTTAAAAGATGGTGAGTAAGGCGGTAATTGGGCCGAACTTCCAGTAAATTAGATAAAATTTCTTTAGCTTTTTTCTGTTTTCCAAGACCGTAATAAGCCTTTGCTCTTATATAGGTTAGAGCAAAAACTGTTTCAGGATCTTCACTATATCTTATTTCCATTATATCTACGAAACTCAGGCAATCCAAGTAAAGTTCACTTTGTAAGAGGAGATCCAAATATAACCACTGTGAGGACACAGAGTTTAAATGATCTTTTAGAATTTGTATTGCTAAGTAAGGATAGCCAATAAAAGAAAAAAGCACAGCCATATTATCAGTAGCTTCCGGTTTTTTCTTTAGTATTGTTTTAACAGATCGGGCTATTTGTTCAGCTTGTTTTTTTTCTTTTTCAGAAGGAATAGCGGGTAGTTCACTTTTATTTAACAAGCTTGTTTTTTTTTGATCAATAATATTGCGACCCCATTTTTCACGGAATTGTAACCATTTTTCCTGAATTTCAGGATTTTCGGGATCTATTTTTTTTAATTCTTTAAGGATATCTTCTTCTTTTTTCAAAATCCCCTGTGACTGAATGAATGCTAAATCCTCCATTAATTTGATGTAGTCATAATTTCTTTGCCTATTGATTTGTTCTATAATTTTTGCCCGCGTAATTATTAGTTCGGGGTGATATTGATTCCACCCGTGGCTAGTGAGTAAAGCGGCTGCCTGATCCTGCTCTGTAATGCCTTTTATAAAAAGCGTTCTTTTCTCTTTTGATATTTCAATTTTTTGAGACTCTAAAATTTCAATAATAAAAGCCCAAGGTACCACTTCTTTTTTTTTTAGTCGGGCGATAGCTGTTTTAATTAATAACTGATATAATCCTGATTGGTACATAAAACGGCATACAGCTAAAAAGTGTTCTGTATTTTTGGAAACACTTTTTTTTTGAAGAAGAGCTTTAACAATAGAGGGAGCTTTTTGTCCTTTAACTAACATCTTTTGGATTTCTTTTTCGATAAATTGAGACATGTACTTTCCTTATTGAGAAGTATCTTATTTGTTATTTTTTACTCTTTCAATATAAGAGCTGTCATTTGTATTGATTTTAATTATGTCGTTTTTATTCAAATGAAGAGGCACCTGTACCACTAACCCTGTTTCTAGAGTGGCTGGCTTTGTAGCACTAGTAGCCGTATTTCCTTTCAGGCCTGGATCGGTATCAGTAATTTTTAATTGAACGGTTTTAGGAAGTTCTATACCTATAGCCTGTCCATTGAATAGGCACACTTTTATTAAAATGTTTTCTGTTAAGAAGTTTGCCAATTCCCCTATACATTTTTCACTAACAGGGACTTGTTCATAAGAAGAGCTATCCATAAAATAAAAATCATTGTCATCTTTATACAGAAAGCTCATGTCCTGATAAAGAATGTCCGGAATTTGGAATTTTTCTCCAGAACGAATAGTTAAATCAATATAAGATCCTGTTACTAGATGTTTTAGTTTAGTTCTGGTGAATTGATTTCCTTTACCTGGTTTCACATGCTGGAAATCGATAATATTATAGGGTTCTCCTTTTACGAGAATTTTTAAACCTTTTTTGAAATTATTAGTGCTGACCATTATATACTCTTTTTAATCTAGTTTGTGTTGTTGTCATATTGCTTTTTTTGAACAAAGACTTAAGGCTAATGGGCAGTTTGAGATTGAATATGCTCAATACGTGCTAATAGCTGGCGTAGCTTTTGAATTTTTTTTTGTTTTCGTAATAATTCTCCTGTGTTTGTTTGGGTAATAGTTTCATGAGGAATGTTACTGATCTCTTTATTGTTTAGTGAATCTAATTGGGTTTGAGTATGTGAGTTCAACTGTTGTTCTTGTTGTATTGCATTTTTCTCCGGAATTTTATTTTCCAGTTTTTGAATGATAGATTTTTGTTGACGATTAGTATAAATATTCTTCATTTCTAAAAGAAACTGACGGGCTTTCTCGAATTCTTTTCTATAAATCAGTGCCTCTATTATTGAACTTCGGGATTCGAATTGTGCGGCTTCTTTTTGGGAGTCTATTTTTGGCAGGGGGTGAATGGAGGGTAGAGAAGAATTATCTTCGTCTGAACGAGTGGAAGAAATAGAAACATGTCGGGATATTTCTTTTAAGCTTCTAAAGGCGAAACCTGTTTTATCATACTGTAGAGCTGTTATAGGCTCTAATTTTTTGATAATATTAGCTGCTTTTTTGTTTTCCGGATCTAAGAATAAAACCATTTTATAAGCTTCAAGAGTTTTTTGTGGATTTTTAAGTAGTAATTGAATTTGTCCTAACTGTTTATAAGCGAAAATATTTTCAGGAGAACATTCTGTCGCTTTTTCTAAAGAGTCGGCAGCCATTTCCAATTTATTCATATCCATCAGAATAAGTGCTAATGCAATGTGCCCTGATGCAAATTGCGGATGCTCTTTAATGCCTTTTTTACAGAGAAAAAGAGCTTTGTCTATTTCTCCGTTTTTTCGGTATAGATCTGCTAAAAGAGCAAATACCCTGGACTTTGGGTTTTTTCTATAAATTGCTAAATATTTTTTTACTAAAGCAGTATTAGCCGGTTTCATCACTTTAAATAGTGACATAATTAATCTTTTATTGCCAGATGTTTTTGCTTAAGGCAGGGTCAGAGGAGGGAGTAACCAAGGGTTCAACTATTTGAATATTAAGTGGTAAAAAAAGCTAGTTGATTTATTGAAAAATGGTACTTTTTATAAGATAAGGTGCAGGGAAAGTTGATGAATTAAGAGGAGAGGAAATGCTTATATTAGGTTTGGATCCGGGTACAATCAGAACGGGTTACGCTATTATAAATGTAAAAGAAAATAACTTTTCAATTGTAAAGTTTGGAGTTTTTTCCGCTTCTCCTCGACTTTCTTTGGAAAAAAGGTTGCTTATAATTGCCAGGGATCTGGAAAAACTTTATGGACAATATTCTGTATCAGATACAGCTATTGAACAAATATTTTTTGGTAAGAATCCGGATAGTGCTTTTAAATTGGGTCAGATTTTTGGAATTTGTGTTTATCAAGCTGTTTCTTCCGGTTCGCAGGTGTTTTCTTATGCAGCTCGTTACATAAAGCAGTCTGTCACCGGTTCCGGTAGAGCGGATAAAAAGGCAGTACAGGCCTTTGTGTTAAATATTTTTGGTGTAAAAATGAATAAATGCGTAGAGGATGCAGCAGATGCTTTGGCAGTGGCTTTGTGTCATATTTACCAAAAACAAAATCTGAATTTACAATCTCTTTCTTCATTTGTTCAAATGGAAGCAGGAAGTGAGAAATGATAGCTTTTTTAAAGGGAATAGTTAAGGATATCAGTAAAGAGGCTATCATTTTAGACGTGAGTGGCGTGGGCTATGAAGTTCATGTCTCTACAAAAACCCTCAAAAATATTTCTTTATCTGAAGAACCTATTGAAGTATGGGTTTATACCCACGTCAGAGAAGATTCTTTGAAGCTTTTTGGTTTTTCCAGTGTGTTGGAAAAAACCCTTTTTCTGGCCTTTATTAAAATTAATGGTGTGGGTCCAAAAATGGCCCTGGCTATTATTTCTGCAGCTCCTTCTTTAAGAGAATTAATGGAGATGATTGAAAAAGAGGATGTTAATGGTTTGGTTAGTTTGCCCAGGGTGGGTAAAAAAAGTGCCCATCAAATTATTTTAGCTTTGAAAGGTCAGTTAAAAGAAGGTTGGTTGGAACGTAGTGAAGGACAATTGAAAGCACGTAAGTCTTTGACTACGGCTTTACTCAATTTAGGATTTCGGTCTGGTGAGATTCGCTCAGCTCTAGATCAGATTAAACCAGGACATGATAATATGGAAGAAGAGTTAAAAGAAGCCCTTTCCCATCTTCAGCCTGGAAAATAGATTTTTATTTGTAAAAAGTTATAATAAAAATAAAGACAACAGTAATATTCAGGAGAGGATGAATAAATAAAATGAGAATAAGGAGGAAGTGTTTTGGCTGTAGAAATGAATATTGAATTAGATACAAAAGAGAAAAAATCTATAACGCAAAATCTTCGTCCCTCTCATTTTGATGAATTTCCCGGGCAGGATAATGTAAAGGATAAATTGAAAGTTTTTGTATCCGCTTCTTTGAAAAGAGGTGAATCTTTGGATCATTGTTTGCTCAGTGGCCCTCCTGGTTTAGGTAAAACCACATTAGCTCATATTATTGCTAATACTCTAAAAGTGGGAATGAAGTCCACTTCCGGTCCGGCTATTCGCAGAAAAGGGGACATTGCAGCTATTTTAACCACTATAAAAACAGGAACCGTTTTATTTATTGATGAAATTCATCGTTTGACTAAAGATGTGGAGGAATACCTTTATAGTGCCATGGAGGATTTTCATATTGATATTGTTACAGGTGAAGGTTTTGGAGCACGTAGCGTTCGTTTTCAGTTACCCTCTTTTACTTTGATTGGTGCTACAACAAGAATAGGCCTTTTAAAGTCACCGTTTAGGGATCGTTTTGGTATTGTAGAGCGACTTTCCTTTTACGATCAGAAAGCTTTGAAAATAATTATTGGCCGTTCTTCTCGTTTATTGAAAATTTCTATCACGGAAGAGGGTATGAATGAAATTGCCAGGCGCAGTCGTGGTACTCCCCGAGTGGCTAACCGTCTTTTAAAAAGAGTGAGGGATTTTGTTCAAGTGTACGGTAAAGGGGAAGTGGATCAAAAACAGGCTATTGATGCTCTGGAGTATTTAGGTGTGGATGAGTGTGGATTAGATTTTATGGATGTAAAAATCCTCACTTTAATGAAAGAGCATTTTCAGGGAGGACCGGTCGGAGTGGACACTCTTTCCGCCGTTTTAGGGGAGGAAACAGATACTGTTGAGGACTTTTATGAACCTTTTTTGATTCAACAAGGATTGGTGAAAAAAACGGCCAGAGGACGGATCTTGACTGATAAAGCGTATAATCATCTTAATAAAAGCACAGGAAAGTAAAATAATGATCATAGGTGTTCCTAAAGAGATTAAACAAGCGGAAAATCGCGTGGGTTTAACAGAAAGTAATGTTCGTCAACTAGTGGAAAATGGCCATCATGTGTTAGTGGAATCCGGTGCCGGGAAAGGTAGTTTAATATCTGATACGGATTATGAATGCGCCGGGGCTGAACTGGTATCCGAAAAAGAACAAATTTATGCAGAATCGGAAATGATTGTAAAGGTAAAAGAACCTCTTCCAGAAGAGTATACTCTTTTACAGGAGGATCAGATTCTCTACACTTTTTTACATTTGGCTCCGGAACCGGAACTCACTCAAGCGCTTATTCGACAAAAAGTAAAAGCTGTAGCCTACGAAACTATTCAAGAGGAAGATGGTTCTTTACCTCTTTTAAAACCTATGAGTGAAGTGGCCGGGCGTTTAGCCTCTCAAATTGGAGCTATTTATTTACAAAAAGATCATGGAGGGAAAGGTATTTTACTAGGAGGGGTCCCTGGTGTGTTTCAAGGACATACTGTAATTATCGGAGGGGGGACTGTAGGGATTAATGCTGCTTTTATCGCTGTTGGATTGGGATCAAAAGTAACTATTTTGGATTTAAATCCTTCTCGCTTAGAGTCTGTTAATCATCATTATCATGGTAGAGTACAGACTTTGTATTCCAATAGGGAAAATATTGCAAAAGCGGTGCGTACAGCGGATTTGTTAGTTGGTGCTGTGTTACTGACAGGCAGCAAAGCTCCCAGACTCGTTACAAAAGAGATGGTAAAAAGTATGTCGGAAGGATCGGTGGTAGTAGATGTTTCAGTGGATCAGGGAGGATGTATTGAAACAACTCGTCCCACTTCTCATAAGAACCCGACTTTTTTATATGAACATATTATTCATTATGCGGTACCCAATATACCGGGTATAGTGGCTCGTACTTCCACTTATGCTTTAACTAATGCGACTTTTAAGTATGCTCTGGAAATAGCTAATAAAGGGTTAGAAAGAGCTATTCGTGAATCTTCTTCGTTAGCTCGTGGTTTAAATGTTTATAAGGGAAAAATCACTTATGAGCCTGTTGCCAGAGATTTGGAGTTAGATTACGAACCTTTTTCTTAAGCTTAGTTCTTGGAAGATAGTCATTTTTTGAATAACCTAGAAAAGGTGGTTATATCTATTTACAAAGGTAGGTATGAAAGGTTTTCCGTTTTTATTGATTTGTTTGTTTGTGGGAGGAATATTTTGTCTTCACACTATCCACCCTTATTTTAACCACCCTATTCATTGGGCCGTGGCGTATATTCAAAATCCTAAATGGCTGGCTTATTTAGCTCATTCTTCATCTATACATAAAGTTGGAAAAGATTCCGGCACGGTTCTTCATTATGCGGCTATTTACAATTCTAACCCGGAAATACTCTCTTTATTGATAGAAAAAGGAGCAGAGGTTAATGCTCTAGATAGAAAAGGATTGAGTCCTTTATATTATGCTGTTCCGGATAAAAGGAAGTTCAGAATTTTAGTTGAAAATAAGGCGAATGTTAATCTGAGTATAGGAAAAGGAAACACAATTTTACATTATATTATGAGAATTTCAGATGATGTTGATTTGTTGAAATTGAGTGTGAAATACGGGGCGGACATTAATGTGCGAAATGATCAAGGAGATAGTGTTCTACACACTGCTGCTGCACAAAATCCAAGCACCAAATTATTGGAATGGTTTTTTAGCCGAATAAAAGAAGTGGATATTACAAATAATAATCAATTAACTTTACTTCATAAAGCAGCCGCTAAAAATAAAAATCCAAAAGTCATTAAGCTTCTTTTGGAAAAAGGTGCGGACAGGGAAGCCCGTGATATAGAAAACAGTACAGCTTTGCACTGGGCTGCCGGTTTTAACCCTCACCCTGAAATCGTAAAAACCCTTGTTGATGCCGGCGTAAATATTAATGCAAGAAATAAGTATAAAGATACTCCTTTATTATGGGGAGCGGCTCATAATAAAAATCCGGAGGTATTAAAAGGCATTATTTTTTCTAAAAAATTTGATCCGGCTCTCAATGGTCGGGGAGGAAGCACAGCTTTACATAAGGCTGCTTCTGGTAATAAAAATCCGGCTATGATTCGGTTTTTGGTAAAAAATGGGTGGAATGTTAATTTAACAGATGAAGATGGTAATACAGCTTTACATTGGGGAGCGGCGGAAAATACCAATGTGGAAGTATTAATGCAGTTGATTAAGCTAGGAGCGGAAATAAACAAGGCGGATCATTATGGTAATACAGCTTTACATTTAGCAGCTAAGCAAAATAAGAATGTTGCTATACTGGAGAAGTTGCTATTATTGGGGGCGGATTCCAATGCTGTCAATCAGAACAAGGAAACAGCTTTACATTACACAATATCCAGCTCTGTTTTAAAAGGAACAAAGCTGTTAATTTCCAAAGGAGTCAATGTAAATAGGAAGAATAAGAACGGGGAGGCTCCTTTACACTGGGCTGCCGCCTTTAATAAAACAGAAAAACTAGCTTCTTTGTTAATTCAGGCCGAAGCGGATTTGAATATTCAGGATAAACAAAAAAGAACTCCTTTACATAGAGCTGTGCAGTGGGGTTATAACAAAAAAATAGTGAATATCCTGCTTCAATATGGTGCTAATGCTTGTCTTCAAGATGATCAAGATCGTGTTCCTAGTGATTACGCGGATGAGTATCGTGGGATTTCCGATTTGGCTTCCTATAAGAAACTCAAAATAGCTACAGTTAAATGTGGTATTTGAATAAACCTCTGCAATAGACCGGCCGTTTTATTCTGTTTGGTAAGCCTTATGGTAATAAAGGAAGTGTTTTTAAATAAAATTGAAATATTTAAAAAGCTTTATAAGAGCATATACAAATGCAAGGTTTATCGCCCTGTACTTTTTTGGAATGTCTAGTGTTAGAAGGTATCACTATCTTATCTCCTTCCCTAAGAAGCAGGCGATTTCCTGCTATGTCGATCAATAAGGAGCCTTTAACTAACATTCTTACTTCATCAAAGGGGTGGCGATGGTCTTTTATTTCTTCTCCTGGATGATATATTTCTTCAACCGGTTTCAATCCTTCTCTCTCAAAAATCATTAAAATTTGTGTTTCTGTTGGAAGTACAGGTGCTTGCCAGCGATTTACAATCATGTTTGACCTCTCTATCTATAGGAGGGAATTTATCATAGATTGATAATCTAGAAAAGATTTTTACTGAACTTAAGGAAAAGAAGTTTGAAAGTTGAGAACTTTCAAATGAGGTCAATGTTTTAAGGGAAAATCAAATTATTCCGGGTCAAATCGGAAAATTTTGTTTTACCCATAGCTGCTAACATTTCATAATGATGATAATCTAAATTTAAAGCATAATTTTTTACTCGCTCGGATTTTTCTTCAATATCCAATCCACGTTGTAGTTTTTCAGAATGAGTGGTGATTCCCACAGGGCAAGTGTTGTTATTACATCTGAGAGCTTGTATACAGCCTAAGGCTAACATAAAACCGCGAGCTGTATAAATAGCGGAAGCACCCATACAAAGCGCCATCATTTGTTTTCCGGCGCTGATAAGTTTTCCGGAAGTGATTATTTTGAATTTATTTTCCACGGCGTGTTCTTTTATAATCTCAATTATTTTCTCTAAAGCGGGGAACAGAGGATAACCTAGATCATCCATGAATGTTTTGGGGGCAGCACCAGTACCTCCTTCTGATCCATCTATAGCAATGTAGTCAGGATATATATTCTGTTTTTTCATTTCTATAAACATCTCTCCCATTTCCCGGGTAGAACCCAAACAAAATTTAATTCCCACCGGTAGATAAGATATTTCCTGGATTTTTTTAATAAATCGTACGGTGGACTCAGCAGATACACATTCTTTGTGTCCAGCCGGCGAAATAACATCCTTTCCTAATGGAATACCTCTCAGTTCGGCGATCTCCTCTGTAATTTTTTCTTTTGGTAACAGTCCCCCTTTTCCTGGCTTGGCTCCCTGGGAAAATTTGAGTTCAATCATTTTTATTTGTTCGTGTCGGGAAATTTTTTCCAGTAGATCGGGATTAAAAGAACCATCTTCATTTCTGACTCCGAACTTGGCTGTGCCTATTTGAAAAATCAAATCAGCCCCATCCATGAGGTGATATTTTGGGTACCCTCCCTCTCCTGTGTTTAATGGGATACCCGCTTTTTTAGCTCCACGAGATAAGGCTCGGATTGCTTTTTTTCCTAAAGCGCCATAACTCATTCCCCCAATTATAATAGCTTTGTTAATAGTATAAGTTTGTTTCAAATGACGTTCTTCTCCAAAACACACACGAAAAGTTTGTAATTTTTTCTTATCAACAGGGTAAAAAGAATGTTTAAGTTTTAAAGCCGCTTCATCAAAGTCTAAAAGGGAGCCAAAGGCGGATGATTTTTCTTTGTTTTTTGCTTTTTTATAAACATCCGCTCTTTCTATTCGATTAAAGGGTTTTTCCTCTGTATCACTGGAATACAGATATTGTCTGAACTCAGGTCCGATACTTTCCACCAAGTAACGAAACAAAGCTAAAATACCAAAGTTAGCTAACAGAGCGTGTTGTTTTTGGATGTATAAATAATAGACATTAAAAAGGTTAAGAATGAGTGTAAAACCGGCTAACCAGTACCATTTGTTATTCCAAAAAAAACCGGCGATGACAGCACCTACCATAAGTAATAAAAGAAATCTATTTAAAAAAAAGGCTATTTTTTCCAAATTGATGCTAATTTTTTTTTCATTTGAAAATACCATTTGATTTTTATAATAAAGAAAAAGGGTTTTTGTGTAAAGCTTGATCCTGTTATCTGAATGGTGTAATTTAAGACAACTTTTTTGTTTTGGAGGAAATTATGAGTAAAGTTCATACAGAATTGTTAACTATGCATTTAGGTGATCATATATCAAAATCTTATCTGGCTTATCCAGCTGGACAAGAAAGCCCTCAACCAGGTGTTTTGGTTATTCCTGAATTTTGGGGTTTGACAGAACATACAAAAGGTCGTGCTCATCAATTAGCTGAGTTGGGTTATTGTGCTTTAGCCTTAGATGTTTATGGAGAAGGATGGGTGGGTAGCTCGGCTGAAGAAGCGGCTGCCAGAATGAATGCTCTTTATTCCGATATGGATACTACTTCTGAAAGGATGAAGGCTTATTTAGAGGCGCTAAAGGATCTTAAGCAGGCGGATGCAACTAAAACAGCTTCTATCGGTTATTGTTTAGGGGGAGCTTTGTCTTTACATTTGGCGCGTATGGGTGCGGATGTAACGGGAGTGGCTAGTTTTCATGGCAATTTAGATCCTCGTACAATAATAAAGCCAGGTAGTGTAAAAGCCAAAGTATTGGTTTGTCATGGAGAAGCGGATTCTATGATTCCGGATGAGAAAGTTCAAAATTTTAAAAAGGAAATGGATGTTGCGGGTGTGGATTATAAATTTATCAGTTATCCGAAAGCTCAACATGGTTTTACAAACCCGCAAGCTACGGAAAATGGACTGAAATTTAATATTCCAACGGCTTATAATAAAGAAGCGGACGTAGCCTCCTGGAATGAACTCTTAAGATTTTTTAAAGAGATTTTTTCCTGAATTAAAAAAATGAAATTCAGACTTTATATTTTAGCTGGATTTTTTTCAAATTTTAGAGTCAGGTTCCATTTCTAACACCTTAGCTGTTTTTCTAGTGTAAATTCGATTTTTAAAAAGGTTCTCATAAAGGGAATAAGAAAAACCAGTATTCCTCCAGTCTTTAGTCTTAACATGACTGTTCTTGGCACTTTCCGGTCCTCAGGTTATTTATAAATTAGAGGATATATTATGGCTCGGTTTTTAAAAACACGAACAAAAGTTTTGGGACTCCACCCTGGTTCTTTGGTTTATATTGGTGAATCAGGAGATAAAGAGAAGATTAATATCAACTTAATAAACTATACTCAAGAATCTTTTTTTGAATCTCATTCCGCTACTTTTGAAAAATGCATTGAGAGTGTAAAGGATAAAAGTCAAATTACCTGGATCGAATTTCAAGGTTTATCCGATAAAAAGGTTATTGAAGAAATTGGAAATCAATTTGGTATTCATCGCCTTTGGTTAGAGGATGTTTTAAACACAGATCATCGACCAAAAGTGGAGGAAATGGATAATATGTTATTTGCCATTATTAAGTATGTTTCTGCTGAAAAGAAAAACAATAGGATACATATAGCCGTTTCTCAAACTAGTATTTTTTTTGGGGAAGGATTTGTACTTTCCTTTCAGGAAAAAGTAGGTGATGTTTTTGAACCGGTAAAAGAGCGACTCAGAAAATCAATATGGAAAATCAGATCTTTAAAAGCCGATTATTTATTTTATTCATTAATAGATTTAATGATTGATCAATATTATGTCACTCTTGAAAAAATGGGAGATTATTTTGAAGAACTGGAAGGAAAAGTAACCGCCAATGTCAATAAAATCAATCCGGTAGATATTTTATCTTTGAAAGGGGAATTTTTATACTTAAGAAAAACCGCTTTTCCTGTTAAAGAGGCTTTAAATAAAATTATTATCAGTAATCATCCCTGGGTGGAACCAACAAGTCTGCGTTATTTCAAAGATATTCAAGATCATACTATTCAAATTATTGAAGTGATTGATTACTATAATGAACTCACTACTTCTCTTATGGATTTTTATCAAAATACAATAAACAGTAAAATGAATGAAATTATGAAAGTTTTAACCATTTTTGCAGCTATTTTTATTCCACTTACTTTTATTGTGGGCATTTACGGTATGAATTTCAAATTTATGCCTGAGTTGAATTGGAAATACGGTTATTTATTTATCTGGGTTCTATTCTTTTCTGTAGGTGGAGGCATGTTTATACTTTTTAAAAAAAAGAAGTGGATTTAATATCTGAAATAGATGGAGTGTGAAAAAACAAATTCCAACTGTTTATACGCGGAAAATTGTCTAATTTAGAAACACAAATGAAAAAAATACACTCTTTATTGTACACTTCTTTCCTTTTTTTTATTTATATTTGCTCTTTTTCGATGTGATATATTATATAATAAGCATTAAAAAATTAATAGAGGAGTTAAAAATGAAATTAATAATTATGGTTTTCTTTTCGTTTGTTTTTTCTTGTTTTACTTTTGCTAATTATATTGAAACGGAAGAAGTGCATTTTGTCGATCCGGTGGATATACCTCCTGTGGAGGAAATGGTAGGTATTATACATGAAGACAGTGAAGAACAAGCGATAAGAGGAGAGTATGACAATGATGATAGAGGTGAAGAAATACAGTTGGCCCATGGAGGACATGGAGGGCATGGAAGATGTAAGAGACGTCATGGGCAAGTAGGATGTGGATCAAATGGTCCAAACATAATCATTAATCCTCCTCATATAGTTATTCCTCCTCCTGTGATTGTTTCCCCCCCTGTTCCTTTTGTTGGTAATGTTTGCCGAAATGGGGGATTTTATTGTTATACAAACTACCCTGGGCCGGTTGGAACATACTGTACATGTTATTCTTATGGTATTCCATGGCTTCAAGGTCAAGTCAGCACATGGTAAGTAAAAAAAAAGTAGCACTTATTCAAGGTGGATTAGGGGCTGAAAGGGAAGTAAGCCTTATGTCCGCCGCAGGAGTGGCGAAAGCTTTTGATAAATTAGGTATATCTTATACCATTGTGGAATCTGATGCACATCTTGCAAATAAACTATCCGATTTGAGACCTGATATAGCTTTTCTGGTTGTTCATGGAAAGTATGCGGAAGATGGCACTGTACAGGGAATATGTGAGTATTTAAAAATTCCTTATACGGGTAGTGGATTGCTAGCCAGTGCCCTTTGCATGGATAAATGTTTTTTTAAAGATTATATTTTTCAACATGGTATTCCCACTCCTCTGTATCAAAATCTGAATGTGGAAAATAAAAAATTAAAAGAAGTGGAATTAAATATCCCTTTTCCATTAGTAGTAAAACCTTCCAGAGAAGGATCCACTTTAGGTATAAGTATTTGCAAAGTGCAAAGTGAATGGATTCCGGCTTTAAAAAAAGCTCTTAAATACGATACGAAAATTCTAGTGGAGAATTATATTACAGGAATGGAATTAGCTTACTCTTTTTTAGAAGGAAAACACCTGACACCTGTAGAAATTGTGCCAAAGGAAGGCTTTTATGATTATAAAAGTAAATATGAATCAAATGAGACACAATATATCCTACCTCCTCGTTTGGGAAAAGATATAATTGAGCAATGTGATAAAATATTGCATCATGTGACTAGTATTTTACCCATTGGAAGTTATGGACGAGCTGATTTTATTATAAAAAATAATATTCAACCTTTACTGATTGAATTAAATACATTACCAGGTCTAACGGAGCATTCCCTGTTACCTAAATCGGCTAAATACGATGGTATTGATTTTAACACACTGATTCTAAAAATTTTAAAAGGAGCTAATCTAGACTATTCTTTTACTTAGAGTAGTTATAATGAAAAAAATTATTAAATATTTTGTTTTTACCCTGCTTATTAGTTTTTTTATCGGTATATCTTACTATGGGTTAAATAAGTGGCTGGTAGTCAGTGAAATTCAAATAGAAATACAAAAAGAACCGGTCTGGGAAGGCTCTACAACAGATGATATTAAATATCTACTACAGCAGAGGTTGCAAAAATTTATAGGGAAAAAAATATGGCAGGTGTCGTTTGATGAGCTAATACAAGCGGTGCGTTCTGAACCTCGTGTGGGACCTGTAAAAATTTTAAGAGTTCTACCGAATCGGTTTTTTATTCAAATACAAGCTAGAAAACCTTTATTGGTTTTACTCAATCCTTCTAATGGAAGAGTTCACCCCCTTTCAATGGATGGTCAAGTGCTCCCTCCTGTTTCTGCTAATCAGATTCCCGATCTTCCGGTTTTAAGGGGTATTGTATTTTTTCAACAGAAAGCTCTACGTAAGCAGGTTATTCGTTTTCTGAATCTTATGCCGGAAAAAGGAGAGTTTAGTCGAACGGAAATTTCGGAAATTAAATACTCGGTTCAGGAAAAAAGTATAACTTTTATTTTGTCTAAGAATGGAAAACCGGTAAAAGTTGGTTATGATCCAATGCAAATGAAGATTAAGAGAATTGAAAGCGTTTTAAGATATTTGGAGCAAAAAAATATTAAATGGCGCGTTATTGATGCGCGGTTCTCTCAAAAAATTGTTGTGAGTACAAGTAAGGCCATCTAACCTGTTAATATGAGTCGTTTTAGTATTGAAGATAAAAGAGTAGTAACGGGTATTGATTTAGGGGCAACCAGTGTTCGGTGTTTGATAGGCACTTTAGCGTCTAATGAACTGACTCTAGCCGGATCATCCCGTATTGCCCATAAAGGTTTATATAAAGGCCGTATTGTTAATATGAAGGAAACGGCTGAGGCTTTGCAACAGGCCATAGAGGAAGCGGAGGTAATGGCCGGTTTGCAAACTTCCCAACTTTTTCTAGGAATTAATGGAGATTATAATATTTTTTCTTCACAGGGAATGGCTATTATCCCCTCCCATCAAGTGACTGTAGATGATTTAAATAAAGCGGTGGAAACAGCTAAAGCGGTTTCTTTACCAACAGGTCATCGTTTGTTACATGTTTTGCCCAAAAACTTTACTGTAGATAGGGAAGGACCTGTTTTTAATCCTTTAGGTTTATCCGGTCTTCGGCTGGAAACTTCTGTGATGATTATTTCTATCCCTGAAACTAATATACAAAATGCTCTTCAATGTTTGCGTTATGCAGGTTGTTCCGCAAGAGGTATGGTTTTACAACCCTTAGCAACTAATCTATCTATCTTAAAAGAAAATGAAAAACAATCCGGAGTTTGTGTATTGGATATCGGACAGGATCAAACTTGTTTCACTGTTGTTATTGATTCCAGAGTGCATCATATCGGATCGATTTCCATAGGAGGAGAAGATTTTACTCACGATCTAATGGTTGAGTTAAAAATCTCCCGAGATCTGGCGGAAAATATAAAATTAAAATATGGAAATCTAACAACTTCAGATTGGGAAGATGTAGAACCTATAAGTGAATTACACACTGGAGATACTAATATTGATTCACAAAAAATAAACGCTATTTTATCTGCCCGAGCGGAATTGCTGTTTACGGAAGTAAAGGCACAACTAGAATCTTTGACCTATTTAAAACGATTGGAGGAAGGTATTATTTTAACAGGAGGGGGTAGTTCTTTAAGAGGTTTGGTGGAAACGGGCCATGCTCTTATGGAAAAGCCAATCAAGAAAGCAGTTATTAGAGAATTTCCAGGGAGTCATGATTTGGAAAATAGAAATGATTTTGCAACAGCTCTGGGGGTTTTATGTTATGTTCAAGATGAAAATACATTAGATTATCGTTCCAACTACCCTGATGGAAAAGTACTTAAAATAAAAAAGTGGGTGCAAGATCTTTTTATGTAAAAACAGCACGACTGTATATTCAGGAGAATTATATGTTTCAAATTGATGAAGAAAATGTAAAGTCCAGAGCTCTCATTAAAGTAGTTGGAGTTGGTGGAGGAGGTGGAAATGCTATTAAAACTATGCATAAAGCCGGTTTAGATGGCGTTCAATTTATTGTTGCAAATACAGATCTGCAGGCGTTGGAAGAACACGAAGATCTAGATTGTACTATTCAACTAGGTGCTGAATTGACAAAAGGATTGGGAGCTGGTGCTAATCCTGAAATTGGCAGACAGGCGGCTATTGAATCTTGCAATGAGATAGTGGAATCTTTGAAAGGGGCAGATATGGTTTTCATTACTGCCGGTATGGGAGGTGGTACAGGGACTGGTGCAGCTGGAGTGATTGCCCGTATTGCGAAGGAGCAAGGTGCTCTCACAGTTGGAGTTGTAACTCGCCCTTTCTTTTTTGAAGGTCAAAGAAGAGCTAGACATGCGGAAACAGGTATTCAATTTTTAAAAGAAAATGTAGATACATTGATTGTCATTCCCAATCAAAAACTATTAAAAACAGTAAATGAAGATACCTCTTTATTATCTGCTTTTAAAAGTGTTGATAATATCCTGCTAAAAGCTATTCAGGGTATTGTGGATCTGATCAATGAAAGAGGTTTAATTAACCTTGATTTTGCTGATATAAAAACTATTATGGCTGAAAGAGGTTTAGCTATTATAGGAACGGGATCGGCCAAAGGAACAGATAGGGCTATATCTGCCGGTCAGATGGCTATTTCCTCTCCTCTATTGGAAGATACTTCATTTAAAGGAGCTTTAGGGCTTATTATTAATATTACAGGAGGCCCTGATCTGTCTTTAAAAGAGGTCAATCAAACAGCCGAACTAATTACTGCAGAAGCTCATCCTGATGCAGAAATTATTTTCGGAGCTATTGTAGATCCTGATGAATCTTCTGATGAAATTAAAGTGACTGTTATTGCTACTGGTTTTGAGGGGACTGTTAAAAAAGAAAGAGAAGACAAAATACAGGTAAAAAAAACTAAATCGGATAAGCCATCAAAAAAAATATCTTTTTCAGAATCTGAAGAAACGGCATCATCTTTATCGCCTTCTACCAATGAGCACAGCCAAAATGATAAACTTACCTCTTCAAAAAAATTGCCAAAAGATATTTTGATGGAAAAAGCTATGGCTTATCGAGAAACTCAAGTCAACGAAACTAGAAAAAGAGCAACTCACCAACAGTTGAGTATGAATATCAGTGGTAATAAAGATAAAATCAGAACACAAAAGTATATGTCACCATTTGAGAAAGCTAAACCGAGATTAATTGGTTTATTTAAAAAATCAGAGAAAACACATTGACAAATACTTCTTTTTTATAAGTATCAATTATATTGATCCATATTGAAAATTCTATATATTCCTAATTGTTGTTGAAAGGAAATACCACTTTTGAAAAATGAAAGTTTTAAACCGAGACAGTTTGAAAATATTCTTATTGTTTATAAGAATGACTCTCCTAATATCAAATACATTCTCAGTCAGGCTAAACAGTGGTTTACAAAGTATCAAATTAACACAGAGATTTTTTCCCAATCTTCTATTTTAAAAGAAGGTTCTTTTGATTCTGATATTGATTTGGTGCTTGTCCTAGGGGGAGATGGTACTTACTTGCAAGCCGTTCAGTATGTTTCTGATCACTCTGTTCCGTTTTTAGGTATTAATATGGGTTCTTTTGGGTTTTTGACGGTTTATCGACAAGAATCGATAATTCATTGTTTGGAATCTGTTCTAAAAGGCAAAATGGTATTAGAAAAAAGATCCTTAATTGATATTTCTATTAAACGGAAAACACAAGAGAACAAATCATTTTTAGCTCTTAATGACATGGTTATTGAAAGGGGAGCTTTTAGTCATTTAATCAATATTTCTATTACCATACAAAATCAAAATATTTATTCTGTAAAAGCAGACGGTTTAATTGTTTCTTCTCCTACTGGTTCTACAGCTTATAATTTAGCGGCAGGAGGTCCTATTCTACATCCACAGGTGAATTCTTTTGCCATTACACCTATCTGTTCTCATAGCCTTACACATCGCCCTGTTATTGTGCCTGATACTTATGAGATTTTCTTCAAAATTAACAATGAAAATCAAAGTGCTTTTTTAACAATTGATGGAAAAAAAATCACACAAATTGCAAGTGCAGATCTAATAAAAATCCGAAAATCAAGTATAAAACATAATACTTTAAGAGAAATAAACCATAATGACTTTTTGTTATTAAAAGATAAATTAAAATTTTCTCAATAGGCTTTTGAGTAAAAATTATTTTTGTATCAATAAGTTATCTCTGTGTCTAATTAGATTCTGTATTTTCTATTTCCAATTGTTGCGGATTTTTTTTCTTTACACCTTCACAACTAGTAAAGTTATATTCACCCTTAGCTACTTCTTTTAGACAAAAAACCCCTTCATCTATAAGTACTACCTGGTCGGAGTGATCAAGGCTCAGATATCTTTGTTTTATACAATATTTTTGAACCGTAGCATATTGTCCTGATCCTGTTTTGATAGGTAATTCGACAAATTGAACAGTTTTGTCAATGTTATAGGCCTCTCTCCAATAATCACAACCTTTATCAGGATAAAATGCGAATATATTTTGACCATCCGCTATAGTGCAGGAAGGTACCACTTTTCCGAATGCATCAATCCATATATTTCTGTTTTTGTCATACTTGTATTGACTACAATGTTTCTGACCAGCAAAGTTGAAATTAGGGCAACCGGAAAGTGTGAAAACAACAAACAAAAAGATCAAACTTGATCGTATATAAAAATTTAATTTTATCATAATGGTTTCCTTAAAAAAATATTATTGTTTTATAATGAGTGTTCTTCGTTTCTTTTTTCTTCTTTGACTTTTTTTAAGTACAAAGTTTATTGTATTTTCTATAGAATCCGTAGAAAGAACTACTTTTTGATCATGATAATCTTGTTTTTTTATCATTAGTTGAAATGTATCAGAAGGTACCATGATAGATGTTGGTGTAAGATACTCTATTTTTTTACCATTAATATACAATTGAGCACCGGAAGGTTTTGTTGTAATGAAGATACTTTTTCTTGGTATTGCTAATCTTTGGGTATCCACTCTTGCTCTTGTGAGTATCGGTTGTTTGGGTTGGGCTGGCTTAACCGTAGTAGGCTCTCTGGAAGAGTGTTTTAAAACATTATCATTAGGTGATTTGGATTGATTTAACTCAGATGCTGGGGAAGTGTTTGTTTTCTGATCTGATTGAAAAATGTAACCGCCACCTATCATTCCTAAGATGAATAGAACTAATATAGTTTTCCGAAAAATAGAGTTTCTTTTTTTTCGTCTTAGTAGGGCCTTACGATTTATTGATTTTACATTTGTTTTCCATGGTTGATAGTCTCCTATAGGATCATCGGCGTCTGGATTGATACCTTCTTTTGGTACTTCAGTATTTGTATGAGTTGTCTGTTTGTTACTTAATTCCACTGCTGTACCTAAAGTGATAGAATTTCTAAATCCATCTGATTTGATTTGGTAGGACTCTTCTGAATCTTGTGTGTTTTGATTGGGTATGTTTGTATAAACAGTGCCATGTTCCAATCGATCGTCAAACTCTGTACTTGTCATTTCTTGCTTATTATTTTGTGAACTGAATTTGCTATCAGTTTGTTGAGTTTGTGTTATTGTATATTGTGAGTGTAAGGAAGATGATTTTTCCTGAGTCGCTTTAGTAATAGGAGGATTTGTCTCTGTGTATTGACTGTTTATATCCTCTTCCTGTGATGGTTCTTCTTGTTGAGGAAGTTCCGCTTTTTTTGTATATCCTATAAACGTTGATGTTGATAAGCTCTCTTTATTTCTTGGTAAAGAGGATATTTTCTTTTTCTTAGATGCTAATACTTGTGAATACCTTTTTAAGTTTTGTCTTTCTTCTAAAATTTCTTCAACATAAAGTTCCTTTATGAAAGCACTGAAATTAGTGTGTGTAAAATTTGGATAAAATTTATTCATAAAAAGAGAAATGTCATTTCCCATTTCTC
Organism: Bdellovibrionales bacterium; assembly: GCA_028279085.1. Lineage (GTDB taxonomy): Bacteria > Bdellovibrionota > Bdellovibrionia > Bdellovibrionales > UBA1609 > JANQSP01. Next base: position 2,653 of record JANQSX010000122.1, on the reverse strand, counting down.
CCATAGTTTTATATCTGAGGTTTTTGTTAGGATTAAGTGATTTATTAATTATTTCTACTAGTCTAGGAGGGACTTTTGGGTTTATTTTTTTTAAATCAGGAATTTGGCAATCTCTTATTTTTTTCAACAGTTTAATTTCATTATTTCCTGTGAATAATTTTTTACCAGCCAGTATTTCCCAAAATACGTTACCTAGTGAAAAAATATCTGTTTGTCTATCTAGTTCTTTCCCTCTCACTTGTTCGGGACTCATATACTCGAATTTTCCCTTTAATACTCCCACTTTCGTGCTTTCAGAATTATCTATTTTGGCAATACCAAAATCAATAACTTTTACATCACCATTAAAACTAATCATTATATTTTGAGGGCTGATATCACGATGAATAATATTTAAAGGCTGACCTGTTATACTGTCTGTACAATTGTGAGCATAATCCAGTCCGTTACAAACATTCCTGATTATGTGTGCACATAAAGCTGGTTCAAGACTCTTCTTTTGGCTTTTCATTTTTTTTAGCAATTGCCGTATATTCCTTCCTGAAATATACTCCATGCATATAAAATACTGATTTTTTTCTACTCCAAACTCATGAATAGAACCAATATTACTATGGTTCAAATTAACAGCAATTTTCCCTTCACTCTGGAACATCTTATTAAATTCTTTATTATGTGAATGGACGGCTAGTATTCTTTTAATAACTACGAATTTATAAGCACTCTCAATATTTCCTGAGCAACCTAAAAAGATTTCAGCCATACCGCCTCTGGCAATTTGCTTCAACAATTTAAATTTTCCAAAATTACTTACAGTTATGTTCATAGTTCTTTTCTTTGATTTTTGGTGCTATCACCCATAATAAAATATAAAATAAACCTATAGGTATTATCGGTTATGGAAAATAGGAACTTTATAAATAAAATAGCTATAACAGGAGTAATGGGAGCTGGAAAATCCACTGTGGGTTTAATACTGAAAAATTATGGGATGAGTTTTATTTCTGTGGATACTTTAGCCCGTCAAGCTATAGCTCCAGATGGTCCAGGCTATATAAAATTACTACAATTATTGGGTGAGGAATATCTGGAAGCAGGAGGTCACTTTAATACGCAGAAAGTAGCTGAACGGATTTTTCAAAGTAAAAACATATTGCATCAAGTAGAATCTATTGTTCATCCTATTATCTGGAAATTACTAAAGAAAAAAGAAGAGTCCTGCTTTTTTTCAGGACAAAAGGCCGTATTTTATGAAATACCCCTATTATTTGAAAAAAAATGGGAAGGTTCATTTGATATTAAAGTTGTGATTGCGATTGATTCTAAGAATCAACAAGATCGTTTAAAAAAAAATCGGAAATGGAATGTTAAAGAAATTAAAAATCGTATGCAGTTTCAAATGCCGCAAGCAGATAAAATAAAACAGGCGGATTATGTTATATGGAATAATTCTTCCGTAAAAGAATTAAAAAAACAGGTCTTTCGTCTGATTTCTCATTTAGATTTTGTTTAGAAAAAAGATAGTGAATTATTAAGAAGAGAAAAAAATACTTATTTATTAAAAACATGTAATATAATTTCTTCTCTTTTTTATTTGAAGCAGGGAAGAGGAATAAAGTCGTTTTATGTTAAAATTTATTGAAGTTTTAAATACTACAGATAAAAAACGTCTTTTAAAAGATTTTAAGCCTGATCAACATTTATGGCTGACTTCGGATATTAAGTCTCAAATTTTTGTGACTCAACAATTAAAAAAAAATCATTCTTCTATTTCTAATAATTGTGTTAAAAGAGTGACGGATTTTTGGAATCAGTTATTGTCTCTTACTGATTCGAAAACACATATACTTCCTCGTTCTTTTCTAGTTTTAATTTATCAGCAATGGGCTAATTATAGGGAACGAAATTGGGAAAAAAGTAAAGAAACAGGATATCTCATTTGCGAGTATATAGAAACTCTTTCTCATCTTTTACAACATCCTATGAGAGATAGTTTGGTAAGAGAATGGAATAAAAAAAATAAAAATGTATTATGGTCTAAATGGTATGATCTGGCCTCTGATTTTTGGGACTATTTAAAACAAAATAATATAGTGGAATCTTCTTGGGTAGCTAGTTGCTTGTTGGATAAGATCCCTTATGAGCGTATTAAATTTACAGAAATTGTTTTTGATCTAGGGGTTAATTTAGATAGAATAGAAGCTGAATTAGTTCAGCAAATATCCAAAAAAACAGACACCACAGTTTTAATTCCATCAAGTGCTAGTCATAAAACTAATGATTATACTTTTGCTATTTACCAATTATTTGATCAAAAAAAAATATCTCGTCCAATGGAAAAAAAAATATATAATACAAAAAGTATAATAACACTTAAAAAATTTACCACTCCTCTCTCTGAAGTAAAAGATATAGTCAGTCAGATTACATCCGCTTTAAAAAGAAATATTTCTGCGAATCAAATTACTGTGTTAGCTCCTCATATTGAAAATTACTGGACATGTCTTAACAGCTATTTAATTAGAGAAAAAATTCCAGTAAATAAAAGTCAAATAGTATCTTTGAATACTTTTCCTTTTATTCAGTTTTGGTTAGCAAAAATAGAGACGCATTTATCAATTGCTAAATATGAAAATATGGAAATTATTTGCTC
>JANQSX010000109.1 GCA_028279085.1 Bdellovibrionales bacterium | reverse complement strand
AGATAAGTCAGGAAAAGCGTGTACAATTAAAGCGGACGGTGTTTTAGCGGTTTGCATCCAACATGAAATAGATCATTTAGATGGAAAATTATTTATAGATCATTTAAGCCCTATTAAAGCGGATCGTTTACGCGCGCAAATAAAAAAATACGGTTACCCTGATTTAAGAAAACAAGAAGAAAGTCCGTGAAACACAGCACTTTTCCGACTCTATTCTTAGGTACAGATCATCTATCCCTTCAATGTTTGAATAGGTTGATAGAGCATCCTGAAATTGAAATAAAAGGTGTCGTTACGCAGGTGATTCGTCCCAAGGGTAGGGGTATGCGTTTTCTGCTATCTCCTATTGCTCAGAGAGGAAACGAGTTATCTCTACCTGTTTTCACTCCTCATGATTTAAGGTCTTCCGAGTTTTTATATCAAATTAAACAATTAAAAGTAGAGTGGGTCATTTTATTATCTTATGGTCGAATATTACCTCCTTGTTTTTTATCTTTATTTCCTGAAAAAGCTATGAACTTTCATGCCAGTTTACTCCCTCGTTGGAGAGGAGCCGCTCCTATTCAAAGGGCTATTATGGCTGGAGATCAAGAATTAGGGATGAGTTTGCAGGTTATGGAAAATCGATTGGACACAGGACCTTTAATTGGTTCACGTTCATTTAAAATGGGGAAAGAAATGGATGCCACGGAGGTGTTTAAAAAAATGGAATTTTTGATTCAGGAATTGTTAGTTGACTTGCTTGAATATATGAAGGGAAAGCGTACCTCTATTCCGCAAAATGGAACTCCTACATACGCACACAAGCTTAGTAAGAAAGAAAGTCGAATTGTCTGGAATAACACAGCTCTACAAATTTCTAATAAAATCAAGGCTTTAGTTATAGGACCTCAGGCTTATACCACCTATAAAGGTAAGAGAATTAAAATTTATAAAGCAAAATGTATTTCTGAGGAAGTAAATATAACTCCTGGACAAATTATAAGTATAAATTCTGATAGCTTCCAAGTGGCTTGTCGGGACTCTGTGCTCTCCATTATGTCCCTTCAACCGGAATCTAAAAAAAAAATGTCTGCCGCAGAATATATAAGAGGCTATCATTTGAAAGCTGGTGATACTCTTAATTGAGATAAATTGTGTAAAGAAAGAATTTTTATGGGAAAATTGATTTAAAGATAAAGCTATGCATAAAATAAGGGCACAGCTTGCCAAAAACAACTTGGTGATTGAGAATTTAAGATTGAAGATTTTGTATTGACCTTATTTGAAAACTTAAGGTCCTTGTTTATATGAATGGATTCTTTAGAACTCAAGGATGGAGGTATCGTTATTCTATTGTATTTTGTTCTTCCTTTTACTCGTTTAATTAGGAAAAAGAGTTTTCTTTCTCTCATATATATTTTTTTGGCTTTTTCTTCTACTTCTCTTTCAGCAGCAGTTATTCAATTTCCTGATCAAGAACTAGCTTCAGAATATGTGATGCCTGTTTTTAAAAACACTAAAGTTATATTAAATCGTAATATCACTTTATCTAAACGTATTGAATGGCGTATTTCCGGTGCTTTTCGTACAGATGAACCTTTTTATAATCCTCTTAGCGCTTTTACATCTCTTTCTTTTTATTGGAATGAATTTCATAGTATAGGCCTTTCCGGTTTGTATTTTTTTCCTGGTCTTTCCAAAACCGGAAATAAATTAAATGATGAAAAGGAAGGAGGAGTGCCGGTGAGATGTCCCCCGGGAGCACAGTCACAGTGTGTGGAAGGAAGACGTACTTTTAATGCGGGTTTGGCTCCTCATCCTTTATTCGCCGGTTTTTTAAATTATCAATTCTCTCCTTTGTATGGAAAAATCAGCATCACAAAAACTATTGTTTTAAGCTTTGCTCTTTATTCTTTTTTTGGTGGTGGCGCTATTTGGTTGCAAAATGGTGGTGCTCCTCTTGTGATGGTTCCGGCTATTAATTTTGGAATTGGGCAAAGATTTTATTTTAATCGTTATTTTGCCTTGGATGGAGGGATTGATTTTCTTATGTATCGGGGGCCTAATGCGGTGTTGGAAAAGATGGTAAAACTTCCCGGTAAAAAAGATCCCGCCCGACCGGACTACAAGGAGTTTAAACAAGAGATTTTATTAAGATTCCTGGTGCGATTTGGAATAACCATTTTAATATAATAAAAACGGATAAGAAAATAAAGTAATGAAAATTTATATGAAAAATAGTTTTAAGTGGTTTCTTTATAAAGAATTCTTCATGGTTTTTTTTGTTATTTGTTTTTCCATTTCGGTTACAGCGCGGGAAAAAGGAGAGTTGAGTTTTGAAGAAGACGATATAGAGTCCGCAAAT
>JANQSX010000107.1 GCA_028279085.1 Bdellovibrionales bacterium | reverse complement strand
CAAAGGCTACCTCGGAAGAAGATGACGACGAAGAAGATAACGAAGAAGAAGGTGACGAAGAAGATGATGAAAGTGAAGAAGAAGACGACGAAGATGATGAAGAGGAAGACGAAAGTGATGATGACGAAGAAGAAGAGGAAGTGAAAAAAAGAAAAGATCTAGTATTAGAAGTTACTGCTTTTGCGAAGCAGTTTTCCAGTTCCTGTACAGATTGGCCTATTTTAAAATATAAGCATTCGGAAGAATTACCTGCTTATTTACAAGTTCAGTATAGCGGAACAGGTACAGAAGGCACAACAGGTACAACAGGCACGGATGGTACAGGTAGTGGTAGTGGTAGCTCCGGCATTCCAGACCAGGAACTCATACCTGAAGACGCTCCACATCAGCCGGTGGAACAGAATTAATGAAAACAGTAAAAAAGAAAATAGTAACACTAAATTTACCGCAGTTTTATTTTACAGGTAATCCCTGGAGCTACTTTCTAAAAATTATCTTGTTATTTTGTGTGAGTTTGTCTTTAGTATCCTGTTTTAAGAAAAAGCAGAGTGAACAAGAACTTCTCCCATTAGAAAGTACTTTTCGTTTTAATATTAGTACAGAACCTCCCACTTTAGATTGGAATAAAGCCACGGATACAACTTCCAGTTTGATTGTCGATAATATTATGGAAGGTCTTTTGGAGTATAGTTTTTCAGAGGAGTCAGTGGGTTTAAAACCGGCTTTAGCGGAAAAATGGACCTCTACTCCAGATGAGAAGAAATGGTTTTTTACTATTAGAAAAGGAGTTAAATGGAGTGACGGAGAAGACTTTTTAGCGGAACATGTACGAGATGGATGGGAAAGGCTTTTAAACCCTCAAACTGCTTCTGAGTACGCCTACTTTCTTTATTCTATTAAAAACGCTCGTGCTTATAGTAAAGGTGAAATTAAGGATTTCTCAAAGGTGGGAGTCATTGTTAATAGCAAAGGCCAATTAGAAGTAGAGCTAGAAGAAGGGAAAAGCTACTTTCCTTATTTCGTCTCTCATACAAGCACTTATCCTATACGTAAAGATATTATTGAAAAATACGGAAACTCATGGACAGAACCACAAAATATAGTAACTCTTGGAGCTTATCGGTTGAAAAAGTGGGAGCATGATAAAAGAATTATTTTAGAAAAATCCTCTGGTTATTATAATCAAACTACTCAAATAAAAAACATCCTTATTCATATTATTCCTGAAAGCGGTACGGCTCTTAATTTATTTGAAAAAGGACGGTTAGATGCCATTGGAGGTCTTCCTTCCAGAGAATTACCTAATCTTAGAAAGAAAAAAGAATATCGTTCACATCCGATACTAGCTACTTATTATTATGGAATTAATGTGAAGCAAAAGCCTTTTGATGATATGCGAGTAAGAAAAGCTTTTAGTATGGCTATTGACAGAAAAGAAATTACAGATCTACTTAAAGGGGATCAAATTCCTTTAACAGGTTGGATTCCTAAAGGACTATTAGCTCATGATTCTTCAATAGGCTTGGGTTTTAATCCTAAAAAGGCGAAAGAATTAATGAATGCCGCCGGATATGAAAATCGAACTACATTTCCAAGAGTAGTTATTTCTTATAATACACATGAAGATCATAAAAGGGTGGCGGAGAAGGTACAAGCCCAATTGAAAAAACATTTAAATATTCAAGTAGAGTTGGCTAATGAAGAGTGGAAAACTTATTTGCAAAGTTTAAAGATGAAAAGACAGCAAATTTATAGGATGGGTTGGGTGGCTGATTATCCTGATCCCGATAACTTTATGACTTTAATGACTTCTTATTCGGAAAATAATCATACGCAGTGGAAAGATGATGTTTATGATTCCTTAGTAGAGGAAGCGGGAGTATTGTCGGATAAAAAAAAGAGAATAAAACTATATCAAAAGGCGCAAAAAATTCTTGTAGAAGAGTCTGTACCTGTTATACCTATTTATGCTTCTCAATCACATTGGTTGATTTCGGATCGAGTAGCGGCATTTCCACTAAATATAATGGGTAAGGTTTCTTTTAAAGAAGTAAAACTTCGTTAGATATTTTTATTGAACACAAGTTTAGAAAAAACAATAAAGTCAAAATGGAGGCTATACTATTTTTTCATTTAGATTTTTTATTTCTTTATTTTTTTTCTTCGTTTTATTTCTCATATTGATCTTAAGTTTTTTTAACTATGAAATCCCTATTTGGCTTTGGGTTTTGGGTTTAGGAGGAATGTTTAGTTTTTTTTTCTACTACACAATCAGAAAAAGAATGCTGACTTATGTATTAAAAAGAATATTAGGAGCTATTTTTACATTATTTATTATAGCAACAGTTACTTTTGTTTTATTAAGAACTTTACCGGGAGGGCCCTTTGATCAAGAAAAAGTATTACCCCCTGAAATTAAAGCCAATATTGAGGCTAAATATCATTTAGATAAGCCTTTATTGTATCAGTATGCTTATTATTTAGGTGGTTTAGTAAAGGGAGATTTTGGAGAATCCTATAAATACCTTGGAAGAAATATTTTTGATATCATAGCGGAGACTCTTCCTATATCCATTCAGTTAGGTATTTATGCTCTTATTTTAGCTTATTTAATAGGAATACCATTTGGAGTGTTGGCAGCTTCTCGCCAAAATACCTGGGCTGATCGGATGTTAATGGTAGGAGCCATTAGTGGTGTTTCACTTCCTAGTTTTTTAGTGGCTCCTTTGTTTATTTTATTTTTTTGTTTTTATCTAAACTGGTTTGAAGCTGCTTTATGGGAAGGGCCTTCTTATTATGTGCTCCCTTTAGTAGTATTGGGAACGAGACCTATTTGTTTTATTGCCCGATTAACTCGTGCCAGTGTTTTAGAAGTTATACAGTCGGATTATGTGAGAACGGCTAAAGCAAAGGGCTTACATCATTGGGCTGTGCTATATAAACATATTTTAAAAAACTCATTCCTACCTGTCTTGACTTTTTCAGGTCCTTTAATTGCCGGTATTTTAACCGGTTCTTTTATTGTGGAACATATCTTTGCTGTTCCCGGAATGGCTAAACATTTGATAAACAGTGTGACTAATAGAGACTATCCATTGATCTTGGGAGCCACTCTTATCTATTCCACTATTTTAATTTTTGCTAATTTGTTGGTGGATTTACTCTATAGTTATTTTGATCCAAGAATTCGCCTATCATGAATGTTTTTAAAATTATGGATGTAAAGTTTCAATAAAAAGAAAGTGTCTTATGAAATTTGCTTTAAGTGAGAAGTATTTTAACAAGAATAGTCTGTGGTGGGAGTCCTGGTACCGCTTTAAAAAAAATAAACTAGGAATGTTTTGTTTTGTTTTTATATTGTTTATTTGTTTAATGAGCTTATTTCCGGAAACTCTTTCTCCTTATTCTTTTGAAGAGCAGTTGGCGGGGAAAGTTCTTTTGCCTCCCGATAAAGATCATTGGTTAGGGACTGATAATTTGGGAAGAGATTTATTATCTCGCTTAATATATGGTGGTCGTATATCTATGGCAGTTGGTGTTTTGACAGCCCTGTTTTCTCTTTTTTTAGGTGTAGCGTATGGAGCTGTTTCCGGTTGGATAGGTGGAAGAGTGGATGCTTTTATGATGAGGTCTATTGATATTTTGTATTCTATTCCTTCTTTGGTTTTATTAATTCTTGTAAAAGTTATTTTTGATTCCTTATCTTTTATTACTCATCCGGAGCTAAAAGCTCTAATGGGTATTTTAGTGGCTTTGAGTTTAGTAGGTTGGGTGACTTTAGCTCGTGTTGTAAGAGGGCAGGTTTTACAGGAAAAGGAAAAACTTTATGTAGAGGCGGCTCGTTCTATGGGGGATAAA